>JBJENM010000030.1:0-66248 GCA_051880175.1 Agathobacter sp.
CTCATTAAGTGCCGACGCTTTTTAAACGTTCTGATTCGAATAGCAAAATTCATTCAGGAACACTTCTCCGAAAGTGATTGAAGTATTATGATAAAAAAGTGGAAGAAGGTATAAAGTATGAAACTTTTAGAAGAACGTATTCAAAAGGATGGTATCGTAAGAGCAGGTAATGTACTTAAGGTAGACAGTTTTATCAATCATCAGATGGATATCAAGCTGTTTTCTGAGATGGCGAAGGAATGGAAGCGCCTGTTTGCGGGAAAGAATATAACAAAGATACTTACCATTGAGGCGAGTGGAATCGGTATTGCAGCGGTTGTTGCAATGGAGTTTGGTGTTCCGGTTGTATTTGCAAAGAAATCCCAGAGCATCAATTTGGATTATGATAACTACACAACCAAGATTGAGTCCTTTACTCACAAGAGAGTCTATGACGTTATCGTGTCCAAAAAGTTTCTATCCCCGGAAGATCACATTCTCATCATTGATGATTTCCTTGCGAACGGCTGTGCCTTAGAAGGGCTTCTTAATATCGTAGAAGAGGCAGGCGCAACCGTAGAAGGAATCGGTATTGCCATCGAAAAAGGATTCCAGACGGGGGGCGAGAAAATCCGTAAACGTGGCATACAATTAGAGTCTCTCGCAATCGTTGAGAGCATGGATGATAAGACGGGGAAAATTACATTTCGCTAGGCAAAGAAAGGAGAAGAAATATGGATAAAAAAGCATTGTATCAACTTAGTTATGGGGTTTTTATGTTGGCAACAAACGCAGAAGGGAAAAAGAACGGATGCATCACCAACACCTGTATGCAGGTGGCAAATTCACCCACAAGAGTAGCAATCTCTGTGCTGAATACAAATTATACCTGCGATTTGATAAAAAAGAGCGGTGTATTTACACTTAGCATGTTAGATCAGACTGTAACCTTTGAGACCATCAAACACTTTGGTTTTCAGTCGGGGCGCGATGTGGATAAGTTTGAGGGAATGAAGCTTCCGGAGGATGAAAATGGCATTCCATATATGGGATGGCAGACCTGCGCAATGATCAGCGGTAAGGTAGTAAGCAGTCAGGATTTGGGAAGCCATACCCTGTTTATCGCGGAGGTCATTGACGGAAAGATATTAAGCGAAAATCCACCGCTTACCTATGCAGACTATCAGAGCAAGGTGAAGCCAAAGCCAAAGCAGATACAGGAAGATAAAAAAATTGTCGGGTGGAAATGTAAAATCTGCCAGTATGTCTATGAAGGAAGTGAGCTTCCGGCAGATTTTAGTTGTCCTCTTTGCGGACACGGGCCGGAGGATTTTGAACCAATCTATGAAAATGCATAGAAAATTAATCCCATTTTAGAGAAGTGTTCCAAAGAATGAATTCAAATAGCAAGATTCATTCTTAGGAACACTTTTCCGAAAAGAGAGAAGAATTAAAATTGGTTCCGTCAGGATGACAAGTTAAGATAAAAAGGGAATAAACGTGAAGATAAAAACAAAGGAATTAAGTTATGATGAGGTGTGCAAAATTGCGCCACCGAAGCATATGAAACCAAAAAGGCCGGGAAGATTGTTCCGGTGGCTGATGCAGACACTCTCGGCAGGGGAACTGAAGAAAGTCAACTTTACCTATCAGGAATACGGAATGGAGAATTTGAAAAAGGACGAACCTTGTCTTATTTTAATGAATCACTCCAGCTTTATTGATTTAAAAATTGCTGCCACCATCTTTAAAGACAGACCTTTTAACATTGTCTGCACTTCAGATGGATTTGTGGGGAAAAAGTGGCTGATGCAGAAAGTCGGATGCATTCCCACCTACAAATTTATTACGGATGTGGCCTTGGTGAAGGATATGAATTATGCGGTAAAAAAGCTGCACAATTCTATTCTGATGTATCCGGAAGCCAGTTATAGTTTTGATGGGACTGCCACACCTTTGCCGGAGAGTATCGGAAAATGCATAAAGCTTCTTAAGGTTCCGGTGGTGGTTGTGCAGACAAAAGGGGCATTTCAAAGAGACCCCCTATATAACAATTTGCAGCTTCGAAAGGTAGAGGTGTCCGCAGAGGTACACTACGTGCTTTCCCAGGACGAAATTGAAAAAAAGCAGGCCTCTGAGATTAATGAAGCCATCCAGAAATTTTTTGCATTCGATAATTTCAGGTGGCAGGAGGAAAAGAGAATTCGGATATCTGAGAACTTTCGTGCAGATTATTTAAACCGCGTACTATATAAATGTCCGGCCTGCAAGGCAGAAGGAAAAATGCAAGGGAAGGGAATTCATCTTACCTGTGGCGAATGCGGAAAAACCTATGAGCTGACTGAATTCGGAAAGATGAGGGCTTTAACAGGTGAAACCGAGATTGCACATATACCGGATTGGTATGCGTGGGAGCGGCAATGTGTAAAAAAAGAATTGGAAGAGGGATGCTATCATATGGAGGCGGATGTGGATATCTACATGCTTGTGGATATGGAATGTCTCTATAAAGTAGGAACCGGTCATTTATCCCATGGCAAAAACGGATTTCATCTGGTGGGCTGTGACGGCAAAATCGATTATCATCATGATCCAAGAAGCTCCTATAGTCTGTACGCTGATTACTACTGGTATGAGCTTGGTGATATGATCTGTATCGGAACTCCCAAGGCACTCTACTATTGTTTCCCCAAAAATTGCGGGGATATTGTTGCAAAAACAAGACTGGCAACGGAAGAATTGTATAAGTGTTCCTAGGAAAGAGTAAGGAAGAAGAAAAAACAGTTGCATTTCACAGGATGTCATGCTACGATATGCGTGTCCGAAGGAATATCCAAAGGGCGATAATGAAAAAGAAAGAGCATCGTTTGATGTAGGGTAAGAGGAATGTTGAAGAGATAATTTGATTTGAGCAAAACGTAGAGGATTTTTTAAAGACCTTGAAAGACAGGTTTATTTGCGTATGCTTAAATTGGATTATCACATGATTCTTGCCTATTTATAGATAGGTTTATTTGTGTGAGTCTATTTTTGCATATGCAAAAATAGACTCTTTTTTTGGTCTTTGGAACGGAGGCATATATGGCACAGATAAGCGTAAATCATTTGACATTTTATTATGATGGTTGTTTTGACAACATTTTTGAGGATGTATCCTTTTCTATTGACACGAGCTGGAAGCTGGGATTTATCGGAAGAAACGGAAAGGGAAAGACCACTTTCCTAAATCTTCTTCTCGGTAAGTATGAATACAAAGGTTCTATTAGCACCACCACGGTATTTGACTATTTTCCATATCAGGTAACGAAGGCGGATTCTGAAAAAAGTGCAGCGGAGCTGATGGAAAAGTGGAAGCCGGGGGTTGAGAGCTGGAGAGTGCTGTGTGAGCTTGGCCCCTTATCCCTGGATGCAGAGCTGTTGCATCGACCATTCTCAACTTTAAGCTTTGGTGAGCGGACGAAGCTGATGCTTGCGGTACTTTTTTCCGGGGAAAATGATTTCCTTCTGATTGATGAACCTACCAATCATCTTGACAGCGAGTCCCGGGAGATCATAAAAGCATATCTGGCATCCAAGCAGGGATTTATTCTGGTATCCCATGACAGAGATCTGTTGGATGCCTGCGTCGATCATGTGCTGGTCTTAAACCGGGAGACCATTGAGGTAAAGGCAGGCAATTTTTCTACCTGGTGGGAAAACAAAGAACGTGCGGATCATTTTGCTAAAATGGAAAATGAAAAGCATATGAGAGAAATCAAGAATTTGAAAGCAGCGGCAGACCGGAGCGCAAGATGGGCAGAGAAAAACGAAAACTCAAAAATCGGATTCAACCCAAACAGAGAGCCTGACCGTTGCATTGATACAAGAGCGTACATCGGCGCAAAGACGAAAAAGATGCAGGCCCGTGTCAGTGCATACAACAAACGAATGGATCGGGAAATCGAGCAAAAGGAAGGGCTGCTTAAGGATATCGAGGAACCGGCAAATTTGAAAATCATGCCTCTTGTGCATTATAAGAAAAATCTGGTCAGGGTAAAGGATTATTCGCTGCGCTATGAGGATGCGGTCAATCCTGTTTTTGAGGGATTGAGCTTTGAGATTAATCAGGGAGAGCGGGTATTTTTAAGTGGGGAGAACGGATGCGGAAAATCAAGTGTCATTAAGGTACTGCTGGAAAAAGCAGGAGCGGATACGGGGGAACACCGGAAAATGAAGATTGAGGAATCCGGAACCTTTGAAGTGGCGGCAAACCTTGTCATTTCCTATATCAATCAGGACACCTCCTTTCTTGGTGGAAGCCTGAAGGACTACGCAAAAAAGAAAAATTTAGACTACAGTCTGTTTCTTTCCCTGTTAAGGCAGCTGGATTTTGAGCGTGTGCAATTTGAGAAAAATATGGAGGATTTTTCCGAAGGGCAAAAAAAGAAGGTGTTAATTGCGGCAAGTCTGTTAACACCGGCTCATCTGTATATCTGGGATGAGCCGCTAAATTATATTGATGTTTTTTCAAGAATGCAGATCGAGCGGTTGATCGAGGAATTTAAGCCGACGATGCTTCTGGTGGAGCATGATGTTCGCTTTAAGGAGAAGCTTGGAGGGAAGGATGTTCCATTTTAGAATAGTGTTCCTGAATGAATTTGCATATTCGAATCAGAACGTTTAAAAAGCGTCGGCACTTAATGAGCAATTCATTGCGAATTTAGTACCATTACGCTTTTTACAAACGAGAGTGGGTTGTGCTGATCACTTGATTGGTAAATTGTATAATTTCGCCGGTTGATTTTCTTCCCATACCTAAAATCTTTGAAAAAAGCCGCCTTTTAAGTTCTTTTTATGGTCAATTGTATTATTTCGGCAGATACATTTTAGCCTGTACCTAAGAAATTGCAAATATCTAGGTATGCAGCGAAGTCCACCCTTCAAAATAATACAATTCAAGCGAAAAAGCCGCATTTTGAAGCTATTTTTCAAGGATTTTAGGTATACGACAGTTCTGATACCTCAAATCTTTCCAAATCCCACAATTCTGATTCAAATATACCTCGCATCCAGCCTATGCCCCATTTTTCCAAATATCTCATTTCAGGAACACAATTCCGAAATGGGAGTAGATGCTTCTACATTTTTATGACCTTGTGATAGCATAGCAGCGATAATACAGCAAAAACAGCAGTTAATATCAGATTGATGAAAATTGGACTCATCATTTGTCCAAGAATTACTGCACCAACAATGAGAAGCATGGTTCCAAAAAGGTTCGGAAACAGATAAATCGTAAGTGCGCTTCCCTGTTTTACCACCTCAATTTCGTTGGTCCAATCCAGCTTTTTAAATTTGACACCGCAGATCATTCCCCAGGTGGTAGAAAACGCACATAGTGCAATCTCACAGAGAATGAAGGTGAGGACACATAGGCGATTACCCCCGCATTTGATGCCAAAGCAGATGCAACCGATGATTCCCACCGGGGTGTACAGCAGCATATTGAACAGCATCTTGCCTCTGTAGATGGTTTTGTTTTCCAGCGGCAGACTCTGCAGTATCCAGTTACTTTTGCCTTCTAAAGAAGGGGTGCTGCAGCAGGTGGAGACCATGCCCACAAAGAAATAAATGAACAGGGGAATGGCCGGCAAAAGCATTTCTTTTGTAAAAGGGGCGCCTTGGGTCATGGCAGAAAGGGCATGATCGATATCCACAAACAGGATGGCAACGGATAAAAATGCGATCATAACCACACCAAATCCCATATTGGTGAGATAGATGGTAGAGTGAAGAAACCGTATGAATTCACAAGTTGCAATACTAAGTTCTACGCGTCTGGTTTTTAAGTGGGTCATGGTGTATTTTTTCGTGTTGCTGTTTGCCATAAGCTTGGAGTTGATCTGCCGATAAAAACGGCTGATGATGAGAAACGTAATCTCAAAAAGAGCAACCGAAACAATCACAAGCAGCAGAATACTCCAAATATCGTTATTTAATATGGCCGCACAAAACCAAGCGGCAGGCGGATAAGACGATTTAACGGAATCGAGGGCAGAGACAGTATTGCTTAAAATATCTTCGACACTATTACTTTTGAAGATTTTCTCGATGAAAAAGCGCGAGAAAAAGCACAGAATAATAAAAGCAAAGATCAGAATGCTTTGAATCGCTTTTTTAAACTTGAATCTTGAGCCCACTGCAGCAAAAAAAGTTCCAAGAATCGTTGCAGCAATTAACGGAAGGACCGGTAATACAAGGCTTAAAAGAATCCAGAGGATATAGGTGGTAAAAAAAGGCTTTTCAAATATTCCGTATCCAACCAAAAGTGCCAGAGAGATGCTCATCATCCATGGCAGGTCTTTGACGTACATGTACAAGAATTTGGAGGATACAATGGTCTTTACAGAAAAAGGGAGCGACATGATCATATCGTAGTCCTGAAAGGCAAACAGATAGCCGTTTACTTTCATGATGGCAAAAATAAAAACTATGACACTGATGATAATGACATTTAAAAGAGGAAGCTGGCCGGCAAAACCCATGATTCCATAACCGTATGCGGTGGCAACAAGATAAGCCATGAGGAACAGATACAGAACGATTTTTCCTACCAGACCACCGATTACGGTATTCCTTTTTTTTCGGTCAGTCTCATATTTTAAGATGTTGATTTCGCTGGTGGATACCAGAAGCGTTTTTAAGAGTAGTCTAGTTTTCATGCTCCACAACCTCCATGAAGACCTCTTCTAAGGATTTGTCTCCGATCAGATCCTCCATTTTTCCACAGGCAATAATCTTTCCCTGCTTGATAATTGCAATTTTGTTGCAAAGCTTCTGGGCAACCTCAAGTACATGGGTGGAGAAGAAAATGGCACAGCCATTCTCACACATTTCGTGCATGATGTTTTTCAAAAGCAGGGAAGCTTTTGGATCCAGGCCGACAAAGGGTTCGTCAAGAACCATAAGCTTTGGTTTCCGGATAATGGCAGAGATAATGGCAAGCTTCTGCTTCATTCCATGGGAATAGGAGGAAATCAGACTGCCAAGGGCATCCGTGATCTCGAATAAATCGGCATACTTTTTAATGGAAGCCTCACGCTCCGTGGCGCTGATCTGGAATACATCGGCAATAAAATTAAGATACTGTATGCCGGTAAGATGCTCATACAGATCCGGGTTGTCCGGTATGTATGCCGTAACCTTCTTACATTCTAAGGCTTCCGTTTTCACGGAATGTCCGTCAATGGAAATATCCCCCTCTTCAAAATCCATGACACCCACAACTGCGCGAATGGTGGTACTTTTTCCTGCCCCGTTGTGTCCGATGAATCCGAAAATATCTCCGCTTTCAACGGTCAGGTTGACGTGGTCGGCAGCAACCTTGTCTTTTCCGTAAATCTTGGTAAAATTTTTGATCTCTAACATTTTTTCTCCAATCTGCCACCTTACTGTGGTGACCTGCAATAGTGGCTCCGTGTAACCGGAACTTCTTAACAAGGCAAGTATAACATATGACGCTGCGTAATGAGCAAGAGGTAAAGTGTTACTTGAGTCTATTAGCTCAACATTTACTTGATTGTTTTTTATATAGCGGTTTGCTATGATGAAATCGTCAAAGACAAGCCGGCTAACAGAAAAGAATGTGAGGGAAAAAATATGTTTGATACAAAAGTAATTTCAAAGAGAATCAAGGATGCACGAGTTGCAAAAAACATGACCCAGATGGATCTGGCAGATGCTATGGGAGTCAGCTATCAGGCAGTTTCCAATTGGGAAAGAGGAAATACACTGCCGGATATCTCTAAAATAGAACCGCTTTGCAAAGCGTTAGGCATCTCCTTTGAAGAACTACTGGGATCGGAGGCAGAAGAAACAACGGTTGTCAGAAAAGCAATTGATGATGTCGGTTCCCTTTCTGTAAAGGAGGTTTCAAAAATTGCCCCTATGGTGAAGCCGGCGGATTTGGAAAACACCATAAAAAGAGATAAGAGTGATATAGATTTAGAGGTGCTGGTGGAATTGGCTGTTTTTCTTGATGACGATGAATTGGAGGAGATGGCAGGCAAGATCACCTCTGTCAGTGATGCTGGCAAACTGGCGGGACTAGCACCTTTTGTCAGTGAAAAAGTATTAGGAAAACTGGCATTATTGTACGAGGGGAACTGGGGCAGCAGCCTGAATGCACTGGCTCCGTTTATGGATGAAGATGCACTTGGAGCAATAGCGGTATCTGCTTTGGAAAAAGGAAATATAGACATAGAACAGGTCAAGAAGCTGTCAGTTTTTTTAGACAGAGAATCCATTGGAAAAATCATGGAGTACATCAAAGAAAAAGGAGAGCTGGAAGACCTGCTGGCATTTGCGCCGTTTGTCTGAAGGGCATTTCATGTGCAAAAGGGCGATGTCCGTGGCAAAGGAAGCATCCTTACCTAAGAAAGGCCATGTTCTTTTGAAGGGCAGCATAGTTTTTCAGCAGCATTTCCCGGGATACAGAATCACGGTTTTTGATCCAATAGCGGAACAACTGGGAGATGCCGCCAGCCATATAGTTTGAAAGAATCGTAAGGGACAGTTCAGAGGACTGTTCCTTTTTTTCTTGGGATTTCAGCATCAGATAGATGTTTCTTTGCATTTCTTCACATATAATGGTGGTCAGGGTTGAAAAAATAGTGCTGTTCTGCACATTCTTCACCATCTTCATATTGGATTCAAAGAAATCCAAGGCATGCTCAAACATATAATCAAAATAGGAGTTCTCATGGGTGCTCTCATTATAATGAACTGTGAATGAGTCGCCGATGCAGCGAATATAATAGGCAAAAAAATCATACTTGTCGGCAAAGTGCTTATAGAAGGTCGGACGTCTGACAAGCGCCTTGTCGCATAATTCATTGACCGTAATATCCTCGAAGCTTTTGGCTTCTAAAAGCTCTGCAAATGCATCACATAATGCCTTGTGTGTTTTGATAATCCGTAAGTCTGTCTTTTCTTTCATAACTTTTCACTCCGTAAAATAAGAAACAAAAACGATAATTTGTTAAATATCTTGCAAAAACAATTTATTGTACGCTTTTCAAATACTATCTAAGGTAATACTATAACGTTAAATTACAAATGTCAAATAAAAAACGAAAGAAAGATATAAAGGAATTCAAATATGGAAAAGGAAAAAAACGGAGAAAAAATAAATGCAACCATGATTAAAGTAGCAACCTTTATTGTAGATAGAAGAAATCTGTTCTTTTTGCTTTTTGGACTGTTGATTGTGTTTTCTGTGTTTTCCATGAGCTGGGTAAAGGTAGAAAATCAATTATCTGCCTTTCTGCCCCAGACAACAGAAACCAGACAGGGACTGGACCGGATGGAAGAGGAATTCATTACCTACGGAACGGCACAGATTATGGTCACAAATATCTCTTATGAAAAGGGGGAAGAAATCTTAGAAGAGATCGAAGCCACAGAGGGTGTTTCCATGGTGACCTTTGATGATTCCAAGGAACACTATAACAACTTTTCTGCCCTCTATGATGTGACCTTTGCCTATGATGAAAAGGATGAGCGGGCCCTCGAAAAGCTTGACGAATTAAAGGAAATGCTAAGTCCTTATGATATCTATGTTACAACATCCATGGGAGATGCCGCTGCAGAAACCATTGAAGCGGAAATGAGTACGGTAAGCATACTGGTGGCGGTTGTTGTGGTTGTTGTTTTGTTTTTTACCTCCCAGACCTATGCAGAAATACCGGTTTTGCTTCTTACCTTCATTGCTTCGGCAATTATTTCAAAAGGAACCGATTTTATGATGGGGACCATTTCTTTTGTATCCAACTCGGTAACGGTAGTATTGCAGTTGGCGCTCTCCATTGATTATGCCATTATCTTCTGTAATCGTTACAAGGAAGAGCACCAGACGCTTCCGGTACGAGAGGCGGATATTGTGGCGCTCAGCAAGGCGATTCCGGAAATATCATCCAGCTCACTTACGACGATAGGCGGTCTGATTGCGATGATGTTCATGCAGTTTCTGATTGGTATGGATATGGCGCTTTGTCTGATTCGGGCAATTTTGTTAAGTCTGATGTCTGTATTTTTGCTGATGCCGGGGCTTATCATGGTATTTGGTAATCTGATGGATAAGACCAAGCACAGGAATTTTGTCCCAAAGATTTCCTTTGTCGGAAAATTTGCATATCTTACACGATTTATTATGCCCTTTGTGTTTGTTGCGGTTTTAGTTGGGGCGTATTTTACGCAGAGTAAATGTCCGTTTGTATATGGATACACACAGATTGAAACACCGATTCAAAACGATGTGCAGATTGCGGAGGATAAAATCGCAGAGAATTTTGGAGAATCAAATTTTGTGGCACTCATTGTTCCCGCAGGGGATTATGAAAAGGAAGCAAAGCTTCTGCGGGATCTGGAAAGCTGCAGTGAGGTAAAATCCTGCGTCGGTCTTGCCAACACGGAGGCTATGGATGGGTATGTGCTTACGGATAAGCTTACGGCAAGAGAGTTTTCCGAGCTTCTGGGACTGGACTATGAAGTGGCGGAAGTGCTTTACATGGCCTATGCCGTTGACGATGAGAATTATGCAAAAATTATTAACGGATTTTCGTCCTACAGCGTACCTCTGATTGATATGTTTCTTTTCCTGTATGATGAGGTGCAGGAAGGCTATGTCACCCTGGATGATGATATGAATGACATGCTGACGGATGCCTATGAGCAAATGAGCATTGCACTGGATCAGCTTCAGGGAGAAAATTGCAGCCGAATGCTGGTATACTTAAATCTTCCGGAAGAAGGAGACGAGACCTTTGCCTTTCTGGATACCATGCATGAGATAGCAGAAAAATACTATGATGGTGAGATCCTTATGGCAGGAGATTCCGTCAGCCAATATGATTTGTATAAGACCTTCCAGAGAGACAATACCGTGGTAAACGTTGTGTCGATTCTGGCAGTATTGGTGGTCCTTTTGTTTACCTTCCAGTCCGCCGGAATGCCGGTTTTGCTTATTATGGTCATACAGGGTGTTATCTGGATTAATTTTGCGTTTCCGGCGATCACGCAGGACAATATTTTCTTTATGAGCTACTTAATCGTAAGCTCTATTCAGATGGGTGCCAATATCGATTATGCGATTGTTATTTCCGGCCGTTTTATGGAGCTGAAGGATAAAATGAGTAAGAAAGAGGCCATGATCGAGACGTTGAATTTTGCCTTCCCGACAATCATTACCTCCGGTTCCATGCTGGCGATTGCAGGTACGCTGATTGGGCAGATGTCCTCCGACGGCGCAATCTGTGGAATCGGTCAGTGTCTTGGAAGAGGAACGTTGATATCCATTTTTATTGTTTTGTTTGTTTTGCCGCAGATTCTTCTTTTGGGAGAAAAAATCATCGAGAAAACCTCATTTAAAGTATCCGTACCGCTTCCAACCAGTCAGGCAAGCGGAATGGTCCGTATTGACGGCAGAATAAATGGATACGTAAATGGATGGGTTGTTGGAGAGATGAATGCAGTTGTAAAGGGTGAGGTTAACGGAATTGTAAAAATTGGAAAGGAGGAGGGTGATTCCAATGAAGAACAGAAAGAATAATCGGATTCGTCTTGGCGCTTTCCTTTGCATCTTTGCTTTGTTGTTCACTTCTTTTCCGATGCTTGTATTTGCGGAAGAAAAGGAAGAAGAACCAAAGGATGAGTATGTTATGATTGAGATTAAGTCTGCAAAGGACTTAGTTGTTCTCTCACAAAACTGTACCTTGGATACCTGGTCAAAGGATAAATATGTTGTTTTAAAAAATGATATTGATCTGTCAGAGACAGACTTTGTAGCTATTCCCATCTTTAATGGCATATTTGATGGCAAAAATCATAAAATAACCGGATTTGAGTATGAGGGAAGCGGATATGTCTTCGGATTCTTCCGTTACATCGGAATAGACGGAGTGGTAAAAAATCTAAGCCTGACCGGAGATGTGGTTTCCACAGATGATAAGGAATGCGTAGGTGGAATCTGTGGAGTCAATCGGGGAAAAATTGAAAACTGCCACTTTGGAGGGTATGTGGAAGGAAAAAACAGGACCGGCGGAATTGCCGGCATCAACGATTTTACCGGAAGCATACAGGACTCAAAAATCACCGGAAGGGTCTGCGGTATGTACGATACCGGCGGAGCAGTTGGAAAAAATTACGGTCTGATTCTTAATACGGTTAATCTTGCCAGTGTCAATGAAAGTACAAAATGGGTAGAAGAGTCCGATGAGATTGTGGTGGAGATTCTGCGTAACAATTCGGAGAACAGCCAGACCGTAAAAACGAAAACAGGAACTGACACCGGTGGAATCGCAGGTTTTTCTGCCGGGGAGATCAGCTTCTGTACGAACAATGGAATTGTGGGATATGAGCATGTCGGATACAATGTGGGCGGAATTGTGGGACGCAGTAATGGCAATATTTTTTCCTGCACCAACCAGGGGGAAGTGTATGGAAAAAATGATGTGGGTGGAATCGTGGGACAGATGGAACCCTACATATCCTACACGGATTCACAATCCTTACGTGCCGAATCGGACTATTTGCAGGAACTGATCGATAAATGCTTAAAGGATTATCAAAATGGGGAACATCAGATGTCCTCGGATATGGATACCCTGCTGGGGCAGACAGACGCAGCGGTAGATTCTGCATACAACATTGCAAAGGAGGCAGAGTATATTGCCAAAACAGATGAAGCTGCCGCGAATGAAGTAGAGAGCAGGGTGGACTACGTTTCCTCCAGCGGGAAAGCTATCTCCGACAAGCTGGTTTTAGCCAGCGACGAACTGAAAAAGGCGCTGGTTATTTTGGAGGAGGAAGCGGAGGAGTATAACAACCAGAATAATAACCAGAATTCCGGAAACTCAGGTAATTCCGAAGGGAATGCGGGGACTGGTGAGAATGGGAATGGGAATACGCAGACACTGGAAGAACAAATTCAGGATTTGATTGATCAGCTGGAAGAAAGCACGGAGGCAACGGAGGAATTAATCGAAGAAGTAAGAAGAATTTCGGAACAAATATATAATTCCGAAGCTACTTCTTATTGCAAAAATGCCGTAAACTATTTGTCAGATGCAGCCAAGATCGCACAAAATACCGGAAGCTATCTGGAAAGCCGGGAAGAGGTAAACTTCATTTTAAGAACCGATCGGATGGATAGCGAAATAGATGCATTATACGGAAATCTGAATCAGATTTCCGATACGCTGAATAAGATGAATCAGTCAGGAACAGCCACCTCCGACCTGTTGACCAATGACATTTGCGCAATCAATGATCAGATCAATAAGATCATCAATATCTGTATTGATTATACGGAATATTTAGTGGAGGGAGATACCGGGTTTGTTTATGAGGATATTTCCAATGAAGAAATTGAATCAGCTGTAAACGGAAAGATGGAACAGTGTACAAATTACGGTACCATCGATGGAGACCGGAATGTAGGCGGAATTGCCGGAAGCCTCTCCATTGATACCGATAATCCGGATAGCAATGCAATTTCAAATGTGGACGGCTATATCGGGCGAAAATACACCACCAACTGTGTGGTCAGCAACTGTAAAAACGATGGTTTTGTCACGGCAAAAAAGGAGCGGGCAGGCGGAATTGCCGGCGAAATGGCGCTGGGGGTAATCTACCAGTCCATGGCCCAGGGTGGAGTCTGGTGTACGGAAGGTGATTATGTAGGAGGAATATGCGGATATTCCGATAGCTATATCAAAAACAGTTATGCTTTCTGTAACCTGGAAGGCGAGAATAATCTTGGTGGAATCGCGGGATTCGGAACAGACCTGGAAAATTGCATGTCACTTGTGACACTAAACAGCAGCGGAACCCGTATCGGCGCAATTGCAGGACAGCTTGCCGTAGATGATGACCGGGAATATGTGGGGACGGTAACCGGAAATATATTTGTAGACAATGGTGTATGTGGCGTAGATGGAATCAGCTATGAGGGTGTTGCAGAACCGGTAAGCTATAAAGAGTTTTTAGAACAGGAAAACTGTCCAATGGAGTTTTCCAATCTGACCATTACATATCGGGTGGATCAGAAGAAGGTTGGCATGCAAAGTATAAAATACGGAAGCATGGTTTCCAATTTAGATTATCCAGATTTACAGGATGAGAATGAACTCTACGTCAAATGGGATGAAATAGAGGAAACCCGTGTGGTAGGCAATCTGATCATTGATGGGGAGTATGTGGCTTATACCCCGGTTTTGACCTCAGAGGAAACCAATGACTCCGGCAATAGCTTAGTTCTTGTGGAGGGCAGCTTTTCCTACGGTGCAGCCATGGAACTTAAGGATGGAAACGATGGGGCAATCGGAAGCTTTACAACAATCAAAATGCTTGATACAGCATTAGATGATGAGCAATACAGTAATGTGCGCATTTTCTGCCCCGATAAGGAAACGGTTCTCCTTGTAAAAAAGGATGGTGTTTGGTCTGAGGCGGAAACGGAACGGGAAGGACAATATATATGCACCCTTATGAAGGGAAATTCTCTTACATACAGCATACAGCCGAAGGAACAAAAGAATAAAAAGCTTTTGATACTTGTGGTGGTAGGTGATAGTGTTTTACTGGTGCTGGGAGTCGTAGTGGGAGTGCTTTTGGGAAGACGGTTCTCTCGTAAGAAAAAGCACAGAGAGAAGTCTTAGACTATAATGTCCATGCTTCTACAATTCCACATGCAATTTTTTCTCCGGAATTTCCGGAAGGCTGAGTAGTAAAATCGTCTGCGTGTCCATGGACAATCACAGAACGTCCGATGACATCCTCCAAACGTAATTGTTGGATGTATACACACATCCAGGAATAGCCGTCACAGGAGGTTATGGGAGGAAGGTCGCCTGCATGATTCGGATGAAGCTGCTTGTTGGGATTGTAGTGACCTCCGGTATTTGCAAAATTATTGGAACAATTTCCAATCTCATGAATGTGAAATCCATAAAAGGAGGGAATGTTCGCTGGGGTATATAGGGGCAGATGGAAAAATTCCGCATAGAGAATCAGCCCCTTATATGGAGTACTGTAGAACTTGACGATGCCGGAAATGTCAGGATAGGTTTTCCCCCCATTTACCAATGCATAGGCGTTTGGCGGAACATCCGTCATTTCTCGTGTAATGGTATAAGGATAAGGTAATTTGCTCATGAAATATATAAAAAGAGGTTTTGTATAGTATATGTAGGGACGTTTCTTTTGTCACGACCATCGCTCTATGACCGTGACAAAAGAAACGTCCCTATTGACATATGGGTCTAATGGTAGTAGACTATACACAGGAAGAGGTCTACTACTATTAGACTAAAGGAGGATGCTATGGAAGAGTTGAGGCTTGGAACAGTTGAGGCGCGGTTTGCAGATATTATTTGGAGCAGGGAACCAATCCCATCAGGAGAGCTGGTTAAGATCTGTGAGAAAGAACTGGGGTGGAAGAAGTCCACTACCTATACGATGCTGAAACGATTGTGCGAACGGGGAATTTTTCAGAATGAAAATGGAATCGTATCATCACTTATGACCAAGGAGGAATTTGGTGCAGCGCAGAGCGAGAAGTTTGTGGAGGATACCTTTGAAGGCTCCCTGCCTGCTTTTTTGGCTGCGTTTACAACCCGTAAGAAGCTGAGCAAAACGGAAATAGAGGAAATCAGGCACATGATTGATTCTTTCGGAGAGGAGGAATGAGAATGGAGCTATTCTTTTTAAGAGTACTTAATTTGAGCATTCAGGCATCTCTTCTGATAGCGGTTGTGCTATTGCTTCGCACTTTCCTGAAAAAATCGCCGAAGTGGATACAGTGTCTTTTGTGGGCGCTAGTAGCAATCCGGCTTGTGTGTCCTTTTTCCATTGAAAGTGCGTGCAGTCTGGCACCGGATGCGGATGTGATAAGTATGAAGGGAGAAGCTGACAGATTAAATATTCAATCGGGAATTACGCAGATTGATCGTCCTGCCAATGCATATTTGGAATCTTACTATTCGCAAAGTACTGTAGCACCGGAAAAAGAAAAAAAGATTCGTCCGGTTCAAATCCTTTCCTTCCTATGGCTTTTTGGTGTGCTTGCAATGGGAGCCTATGGGCTTTTGAGCTATATAAAAATAAGAAAGCGTGTGAAGGCGTCTGTCAAGGTGGAAGATCATATTTACATTTGCGATGGAATTGCAACACCTTTTATTCTGGGGATTGCCAGCCCTCGGATTTATCTGCCGTCCAATATGGATGAAGAGCAGGGAGCAAGTGTCCTTGCCCATGAACAGGCACATATAAAGCGGGGGGATCATTTCTGGAAGCCTTTTGGATATTGCTTACTTGCGGTGTACTGGTTTCAGCCATTTTGCTGGTTTGCATATATCCTGCTGTGCAGGGATATCGAGATGGCCTGCGATGAAAAAGTCATAAAGAATATGAATCTGGAACAGAAGAAGATTTATTCCAAGGTTCTTCTTTCCTTTAGCGAGCCGGGAAAACTTATTTCGGCATGCCCACTTGCCTTTGGGGAAGTTGGGATAAAACAAAGAATAAAGTCCGTGTTGAACTATAAAAAGCCTGCATTCTGGATCATTGCAGTAGCGATAGTGGCAATTGCTGTGACTTCGGTATTATTTTTGACAAGTCCGAAAAAAGAAGAGGTTCTGCCGGAGGTGGCGGAAAATATTGCGGAAAATATCGTGGAAAACACTGAGGAAAATGCGATAGTCGATCCGGCAGATGAGAGCGCAGTATCAGCGGAAACTTCTGAGGAGTATATTGGATTCATTTGCACTTGGGCAGATGCATTTTGTGCCAGAGATGGACAGGCTATTGCAGCCTTAGCTTCGGAGGAGGTTCAGGCATCTTTCGAGGAAAGGGAGATTTTGCAGGTGGGCGAAAATTATGTTGCTTTTGGATATTCGAGTCCTTGGCCGATGTGGGAGGTAGGTACGGGATATTCCATTGTCTCTTTGGATGAAAGGAATCAAAAGGCAGAAATCCTCTATTATGCATGGACCTCTGATCCTCATGTGACTGTCTGGAAAGAGTACATTACTTTTGAAAACGCGGGAAATTCCTATGTAGTGACAGAGGAAGAACTGCATATGTTTGATTACATCGCATCCGGCATGGAATTTGATGAAGCCTATCCGATGATCAACGGAACCCTGATGGATTACTCAAAAAATGGGATGGGGGAAGCCTTGGTATGCAATGCTATGCTTAGCAGCAGTACCTTAATCAAGGATTTACAAGACCCAATAGAATCTGTGAAGCTTCTTTTGAATCTGCTGGATAATCCCAATAAAGTAGCCATCGATACTGTTGACACAAGTGAAGATTCAGTAAATCTAAGGATATCCTTTAAGGAGGATGGCGTCGATAGGCTGGTTACGATGGTGCATATGGATGATACAAGCGGAGTCTGGATTCCGCAGGACTATGGAACCGATCCTACCGATACCCTGGCGGAAGCATACAGCAAACTTCTTCAGGAGCAAGAAGAAATGTATTCTGAGTATGCCGAATCACTGCAAGAGGAAAGGATGTATTCAGAGTATGTCGAAACACTGCAGGCAAAAATCTCAGAGGATATGATGAATGGAAAACTACCATTTGTGGTTTCTTCTGCCATTAAGGAAGATCCTCTGCGACTGGAAGTAGCGGTGCTGGAAATGACAGAGGAGAACATCAATATCATCCGTTCCTACGAAACGAATGGAACTGCTATTACAATTGTTCAAGCCACTGGGGCTATACAGGAACTGCAAGGAGAAAGCACGGAAGGGCAGAGCAAGCTGGCATCAGAGACTTTTCAAGAAGAGGAAAACATGGGAGTAGATTATGAAGAAGTTGACGGGCAGTATATTGTAGACGGGGATATGGTTTTCATGTATAAAAAGGTCTTATCCGGGAAAGATCCGAATGCAAAGCATGGGACGCGGTTCATTGTGCTAACAAATGAAGAGAACATTACTTATGAACAGGTTGCAAAGAGCTTGTATAGTAGCAATAGTGAAGACCGGCTGTATGGGACGATTATTATTGGAATGAATACGGAACTATAAGAGAAGCATGATTCGGCGATAGTCTTTATTCTATTCTGTTTATCGTTGTGAAGAATAAAAAGAGCCACTTGCAAAGCAAGTAGCCCTAGTGTATAATCTACTTAGAAAGGTATCGGAATTGATTTTCCGATTGCCCTCAGTTGAAAATGTTATAAGAATAAGCATCCAAACTTTAGGCGGTAGGGATGCTTATTTCTTTTGGTTATTAAGATTATCTATGTAAGATAGAGCCGCAAATATTACTAACAACAAAGTAAGTACTTCAATTGTGTTCATAGGGCATCACCCTCCTTTTGTACTAGAGGGCATCTAACATCGGAAAATCGCATCCACTTTCTTTTCAATTATACAATTAAATTATACCATATACAGAACAAATCATTCTATTACAGACAATAACGTTGTGATTATTTTTTAAGAAAAGTGTTTATCGTTGTAAAGGTAAATTGTATTGCAAAATGCGATACAAAGTGGTACTCTATGAATGAAAGGTGGTGTTTGATATGGCAGTAAAAACAGCAAATGTTACAGCAAGAATACAACCAGAGATAAAAGAAAACGCAGAGGCTATATTAGAAAAATTAGGAATACCAGTATCTGTTTTCATCGATATGACATATAGACAGGTTATTGCAACAAATGGGGTTCCGTTCGAATTGAAAGTTTCAAAAGCAATTCCGACTAGAGATACTATGACAGACTCACAGTTTGACTCTGTTATGGAAAAGGGGATTAGGCAAGCTAAATCCGATGATTCGAAAGCGGCTCAGGATGTGTTTGCAGAATTACGAAAGAGGGTTTAGTATTGGCAAATATTTACGAAGTAAAGATTACGAGACAGGCGCAGGAGCAAATGGCTGAAATAGTTGATTATATTACTTTTGAACTATTCTCGCCTGATGCAGCTAATAATCTTTTGGACAAAATGGAAAATAGCATAATGGCTTTAGCAGAGTTTCCAGAAAGAAATCAATTGATTGATGAAGAGCCATGGAGAACGGAAGGGATACGAAAAATAGTTGTAAATAGTTTCCTGGTATATTATTGGGTAAACAATGCCGAAAAGAAGGTTCATGTTACAGCTGTGATTTATGCAAAAAGAGATCAATTAGAACAGCTTAGCAATATGGAAATGGATGATTATCATTTTGAGAAAAGTAAATAGCAAAATATTGAGTTTTTCTCATTTCTGTGGTAGCATTTACACGTCTTAGCTTTTTCATTGTAAGATAAAATGAAATATTTTGGGGAATATGGTCAAAAAGGCGTGGCAAAGGGCGCTGGTCGTGGCAAAAGGAACGTCCCCACAAAGGAGAATAAAATGAAACTAGGAATCGTTGGACTTCCAAACGTTGGAAAAAGTACATTATTTAATTCCCTGACGAAGGCAGGTGCGCAGGCGGCGAACTTCCCGTTTTGTACCATTGATCCAAATGTTGGAATCGTACCTGTACCGGATGATAGAATTGTGAAATTGGGCGAAATGTATCACACTAAGAAGGTTACACCTGCGGTAATCGAATTTGTGGATATTGCAGGACTTGTAAAGGGTGCAAGTAAGGGAGAAGGTCTGGGAAATCAGTTCCTTGCTAACATCCGTGAGGTGGATGCAATCGTTCACGTGGTTCGTTGCTTCGAGGATACCAATGTCATTCACGTAGATGGAAATGTAAATCCGGCAAGAGATATTGAGACCATCAATCTGGAACTGATTTTCTCTGACCTTGAAATCTTAGAGAGACGAATTGCCAAGGTCGCTAAGCAGGCAAGAATGGATAAGACATGTGCAAAAGAGATGGAGCTTCTTGAGGAAGTAAAGGCACATCTTGAGGGCAGCAAAATGGCAAGAACCTTTGAAGTTCCGGAGGATGAAGATATGCAGGCATGGTTTGCCTCATACAACTTACTTACCGCAAAACCAACTATCTATGCAGCAAATGTTGCGGAGGATGATCTGGCAGATGACGGAAATTCCAATCCTCATGTCGCAGCAGTTCGAAAGATGGCAAAGGAAGAGAACAGCGAGGTATTTGTCGTATCCGCAAGATTGGAGGAAGAGCTTTCTGA
This sequence comes from Agathobacter sp., assembly GCA_051880175.1. Lineage (GTDB taxonomy): Bacteria > Bacillota > Clostridia > Lachnospirales > Lachnospiraceae > Roseburia. Next base: position 20,127 of record JBJENM010000030.1, read on the forward strand.
GCTGGAGGATGACGAAAAAGCAGATTTTCTTGCGGACCTGGGCGTTGCAAGCAGCGGCTTAGATAAGCTGGTTGCTGCAAGCTACAGCTTATTGGGGCTTATCAGCTTCCTTACCGCAGGAGAGGATGAGTGCCGGGCATGGACCATCAAGAAGGGAACCAAAGCTCCGCAGGCTGCAGGCAAGATTCATACGGATTTCGAGCGTGGATTCATCAAGGCTGAGGTGGTAAATTATCAGGATCTTTTAGATAACGGAAGCCTTTCCGCAGCAAAAGAAAAAGGAATTGTTGGAATTGAAGGAAAAGAGTATGTGGTAAAAGACGGCGATGTGATTCTTTTCCGTTTCAATGTTTAAGAGCAAGTACATCATAGAACATTAAGAAACAAGGCGCATAGTATATACCATGGGAGGTGTATACTATGCGTTTTTCTGATTTCTGTGAAAAAGAAGTAGTGAATGCAAATGATTGCAGATGCCTTGGCTGCGTGCGGGATTTAGAGATTAATCCGGATTGCGGAAAAATAGAAGCGATTATTGTTCCGGGACCGGGAAAGTACTTAGGCTGCCTTTGCAGAGACTTTGAATATTGCATCCCATGGGTTAAGATTTGCCGCATCGGACCCGATATAATACTTGTAGATTTGAATGAGCGGGAAATGCGAAGGAAAATCTAAAGTTGCCAAGTTGACAAGAAAACCGAGGAAAGCTATACTTTTTACTAGAATAGAGAACTATGGGTGTTTCTCTTAGGAGGTAGGGAATGAAGTGTCCATATTGCAGCAGTGAGAATACAAGAGTAATTGACTCCAGACCGGCAGATGATAATAATTCTATCCGGCGTCGTAGAATGTGTGATGACTGCGGTAAACGTTTTACAACATATGAAAAGGTGGAGACAATACCACTCATTATCATTAAAAAGGACAATAACCGTGAGCAGTATGACAGAAGCAAAATCGAGGGTGGTGTGCTCCGTGCACTTCACAAGAGACCTGTTTCCATGGATCAGATTACAAAGCTGATTGATGAGGTGGAAGTAGAGCTTTTTAACCGTGAGGAAAAGGAAATCCAAAGCACCGTGATTGGTGAGCTTTTGATGGATAAACTGAAGGATTTGGATCAGGTTGCATATGTAAGATTTGCATCCGTATATCGCGAGTTCAAAGATGTGAACACATTTATGAATGAGCTAAAGAAAATGTTAGTATAATAGGTAAGAGAACGATTTTTAGGAGCACGGAATGAACGTATCTGGAATTCGCCCTTACGAGGGCTTTTATCAGTACAATTCCATAAAGTTAAACGAACTTCGCAACCAGCAGATTGCAGCCAGTGCTAAGGCCGCAGAGCAGGCAAACGGGGTAGAAGATACGGTGCAAAAGAAAGAGGAGCAGGTGGTTTCAGCCCCTGTAAATCAGACCTTTGATTCCTATGATTTTGCAAAGCAGTATCGGCCGGATGAGACCTTCGAGCTTAAGGGAATCGATAGCGATATCGAGAGTCTGGATGCGAAGAAAGCGGTAAGTGATCTTGAGAAAGACCAGGTTCTGCAGCAGTACCAGTATTTTGTTGGGGATAAAGTCCATGTGAAAGCGAAGGAAAGTTCCCAGACGAATGCGGCTGCTCGCTTGGGAGAGAATTTCTTTTTGTAAGATAAGGGGCAGATATGTGCAGCTTTTTATATCCGGGTGAATATTTAGATTCTACGTATTCCATAGATTTTGATAAATTGTATAGAGATGGTTATCGGGGTGTAATCTTTGATATAGATAACACTTTGGTGCCACATGGAGCGCCTGCTGATGAGCGGGCGATTTCTTTGTTTTGCCACTTGAAAAACTTGGGATTTTCCTGTATGCTTCTTTCGAACAATAAAGAGCCCCGTGTAAAAATGTTTAATGATGCGGTGCAGGTAAACTATATGCATAAGGCCGGAAAGCCAAAGCCTTCCGGATACCGTAAGGCCATGGAGGCGATTGGCTGTGATTCCTCGAATACCATTTTCGTAGGAGACCAGATTTTTACCGATGTGATGGGCGCAAATCTTGCGGGAATTCGTACCATTCTGGTTAAGCCGATTCATCCGAAGGAGGAAATCCAGATTGTGCTGAAACGTTTTCTGGAAAAACCCATTATCGCATGTTATTTGTTGCATCGAAAGCTTTTCGGGGCAAAATATGAGTCAAGTGCAAAACAAAATGAGCAGTAAAGTTTATAAAGGATCATGGGACGTAAGGAGATAGAAAATGAAAATTGCAATTGGAAATGATCATGCAGCGGTTGAACTGAAAAATGAGATTATGGAGTATGTAAAGAGCTTAGGACATGAGGTTACAAACTTCGGCACAGATACGAATGAAAGTGTGAATTATCCGGAATACGGAGAAAAAGTGGGACGTGCTGTTGCTTCGGGAGAGTATGACTGCGGAATTTTGATCTGCGGAACCGGAGTGGGAATTTCGATTGCAGCCAATAAGGTAAATGGTGTCCGGGCTGCTGTCTGTTCCGATGTGACAACTGCGCATCTGGTAAAAGAGCATAATAATGCAAACATTATTGCTTTCGGAGCAAGAATTGTCGGAAGCGAGCTCGCAAAGGATATTGTAAAAGCGTATCTGGAAGCAGAGTTTATGGGAGGCCGCCATGCTACCCGCGTTGAGATGTTCTCTGAAATTGAGGCACGTAATAAATAAAAGCTTGAAAAGTATTGTCATTTATTGTAAAATGGAAAAACGAGAGAGTATTCGTGGAAGATACTCACATTAGTTTAGGAGGAATATCGAATGATTTCAGCAGGAGATTTCAGAAATGGTGTTACAATCGAGTTTGAAGGTAACATCTATCAGATTATCGAATTTCAGCATGTAAAACCAGGCAAGGGTGCAGCCTTTGTTCGTACAAAGTTAAAGAATATCATCAGTGGTGGTGTAGTTGAGAAAACATTCCGTCCAACTGAGAAGTGCCCGACCGCACATATTGATCGTAAGGACATGCAGTTCTTATATGCAGATGATGATTTCTATCATTTCATGGATGTAGAGACCTACGATCAGATCGATTTGACAAAGGATTCCGTAGGTGATTCTCTTAAGTTCGTTAAGGAGAACGAGATGTGTAAGGTTTGCTCACACAAGGGAAATGTATTTGCAGTTGAGCCGCCACTTTTCGTTGAACTTCAGATTACCGATACAGAGCCTGGATTTAAGGGCGATACCGCAACTGGTGCTACAAAGCCGGCTATCGTTGAGACCGGTGCACAGGTTATGGTTCCACTCTTTGTTGAGCAGGGTGATGTAATCAAGATTGACACACGTACCGGAGAGTATCTCTCACGTGTATAATTGATTTACGATTTTTGGAAAGATATAAGCAACCAAGTAAAAATAGGCTTGGTTGCTTTTTTTATGCTTTTTTCGGAAATTCATTCAATCAGGGCAGGTGTTATCTTCACAAATAGAAAATATTTAGTAAAATAATTAGTAGAAATTTGACCTAATTGGCTTATAATAGGATTATGTACAACCAAAAAGGAAGGAATAGTATGGCAACGATTAAAGAAATCGCGGAAATTGTTGGTGTATCCAGCGCAGCGGTATCAAGAGTATTAAATTATGATGAGGGAATTTCGGTTAGTGAGGATACCAGAAAAGCAATTTTTGCTACAGCGGAAAAATTGGGATATAAAAAGAAGGTAATTTATCCCAAAATAGAGAATGTGGCATTACTATGTTTTGCAGATATGGAAGACGAATTGGAAGATTCCTTTTATAATGGCATCAAAAGTGAAATACTAAAACAGGCAAAGAAAATGAATATTCAATTGCAGGTTTATGATCGGAATCATAAAATTGAGGAGCTTCCGAGGGATCTCAATGCATTTATTGCAATTGGGTGGCTTAACAGACATGAAATAGATACTCTGTATCAAATATGTAAAAAGGGAGTATTTATCGGAACCTCACCGGATGAAAGACTTTTTGATGCCGTTCGTCCAAATATGGATTCCTTTGTTACACAGATTGTGGATTATTTTATTGAAAATGGATATCACAAATTGGGATTTATAGGCGGTTCGGACAGAAATATAGATACCGGAGAGCCTTCCATGGATATCAGGGAATGGTCCTTTCGGCAAAGCGCAGCATACTACAAATGTCTCAATGAAGAATTTATTTATATTGCAGATAAATTTACGGTAGATGAAGGTTACCGCCTTGGAAAAGAATTGCTAAAGGGAAAAAATCTGCCCGATGCTTTATGTGTGGCAAGTGATACACTGGCAGTTGGCGTACTTCAGGCTCTCAATGAAGGTGGAATACAGATTCCGGATCAAATGGGCGTATTTAGTATCAATGACGTGAATATTGCAAAATATTTGTCACCGCCTCTTACTACGATACACATAGATATTCCCTGTATTTGTGAAACGGCACTCGATTTATTGCGGAATAGAGTTTTAAATGGAGGAAGGATAACGAAATCAATTTTTGTAAATGGAATTCCTGTTATTAGAAAAAGTTGTTAATAGTAGATTTCAATGCTTCTGAAAAGGTACCTTGTAGTCACAAGGTACCTTTTGTTCATATTATATAAAAAAGTCCTTCTGTTTTTATAAGTAATATCAGAAAAAGTAATTTTGTATTGACGGTTTTTTGGAGAAGTGGTAATTTGATTAATAGGTAAAATATTTACTTAAATGTAAATAAATAATTAACCAAGAAAGGGAATAGTCATGAAAAAGAGATTAGTTGCGTTAATGTTATCAGCAAGTGTCATCGCATTATTAGCAGGCTGCGGGAATGCCTCTTCCGGGGCAAAAGCAAAGCCGGACGAAAATGGAAATTACGTAGTAAACGGTAGCTTTGAAGAGGTAGATTTTACCGGATGGGAAATTACAAATGTGGATGACCAGACCGAGGAGCTTGATGTATATACCAGAGATACAGACTGCTTTGAGGGATTGCAGTCCATGCATTTCTATTCAGGATCTAATAATGTCAGCTTTTATGCAGAGCAAAAGGTGGAAGGTCTGGAGGAAGGAACGTATAAACTTACCGCTCATATCCAGGGAGATGCTGCCGGGGATGAGAATGCAGTTGTATATTTTTATGCAATTGTTGGTGATGAAGAACTTAGAGTGGATGGAGAACTGAATGGCTATGTAAATTGGTATACAGCAGAGCTTTCAGGTATAGAACCAATAAATGGTGAAATTACCATAGGAGTGCATGTGGAGACTGCTCCCGGAGGCTGGGGAACCATAGATGCAATTACATTAGTTAAGGAGTAATCATGAATTTTATTAAAGGAATGGATGTATCCATGCTCAAGGAGTTAGAGGCCTGCGGCGCCAAATACTATCTGAATGGTAAGGAAGAGGATCTGCTGACCTTATTGAGCAAATGCGGTGTAAATATGATACGGATTCGTATCTGGCCTGATCCTTATGATGAGAACGGGAATGGGTACGGAGGTGGTGAAAATGATCTCCGGACCACCATGGAGATAGCCAGACGTACCATTGAAAATGGAATGGATTTTTTGCTGGATTTTCATTACAGCGATTTCTGGGCAGATCCGGCTAAGCAGGTAAAGCCAAAGGCGTGGGAACGCCTAGATATGAATTCCTTGAAAACTGCGGTATACTTGCATACAGTAGATACGTTAAAGGCACTAAAAAATCAGGGAATAGTTCCTGCTATGGTTCAGGTGGGAAATGAAATAACAAATGGATTGCTATGGCCGGATGGACATATTGATCATCTGGAGAATATGGTTTCGCTCATTCAGGCCGGAATCAGAGGTGTTCGGGAGGAATGTCCGGAAGCAAAAATTGTAATTCACCTTGACTTTGGCACCAACAATGAGTTATATCGAAGCTGGTTTGATCGTGTAATGTCTTATGGCCTTGATTTTGATGTGATAGGATTGTCATATTATCCACATTGGAATGGAGGACAAATTCTCCTCCTGAATAATATGAATGATATAAGTAATCGCTATAATAAGGAGGTCTTGGTTGCAGAAACCTCCATCGGATATACCCTTGAAACATTGGGATGCAAAGGAATTGTTTATGATCAAACCTGTGAGATTGCATCCGGTTATCCGGCAACACCAAACGGACAGGAAGACTTTTTGAGGGATCTGTTTCAAACGGTTCGAAAAGTAAAGAATGGAAAAGGTATTGGGGTGTTTTATTGGGAACCGGCGTGGCTTCCCCTGCCGGACTGTTATTGGGCAAGTGAGAGCGGCCGGGCATATATGAATGATAAATGCGAGGCCGGAAACGCTATGGCAAATCAGGCTTTGTTTGATGCGTATGGAAATGCCAGTCAAGCATTGTTACATCTAAATGAAATGTAAAGAGGAAAAATAAATGCGAAAAAAAATAATGACGATGTTACTTTTAGGGACGCTTGTCTGTGGAATACTTTCCGGATGCGGTACATCCGGGAAAAATGCAAATAAGCTTACAATTTGGACAAATATGGATGTGGAAGTAGAAACACTTCAACGATATGCAGATGAGTGGGGGGCTTTAAATGAGTATGAGGTGGAGATTATTCATCAATCACCCTCGGTTCAAAAATTTGCCCAGGCTGCAAAAAGTGCGGATGGGCCGGATGCTGTTGTAGGTATTCCCAATGATCAGCTGGCAGATTATGTCAATGCCGGTTTGGCTGTAGAAGTTCCGGATAATTTGTACGCAGATCGTGATTTTTCAAGTGCAGCTATTCAGGCGTGTTATGTAGATGGTGTGCGATATGCTGCACCTTTGTCGGTGGAGACTATTGCTTTATTTTACAATACGGATATGGTAGATAAAGTACCGGCTACCTGGGAGGATCTTGTAATTTCTGCGGCTGACAAGGGTGGCGTGCAGTTTGATGCAACCAGCATCTATTATGATTTAGGCTTTGTCAGAGCCTGTGGCGGATATATATTCCATTATGAAAATGGGGCATATGATACATCCGATATTGGTCTTGCTAATAGCGGAGCGGTAATGGCATATGAGTTTATTGACTCCTTGTGCAATGATTATGGGGTTATTACTTCGGATGTAACGGCGGATATTGCCAGAAGCAATTTTCAGAATGGAAAATGTGCATATTACATAGGGGGACCATGGGATATTGAAGGATTCCGGTCGGCAGGTACTGCATTTAATATTGTAGAGATGCCTACCTTTAACGGAGAACAATTTGTAACTCCGGTTGGAACCCAGGTTTGTTTCGTTAGCAAGGAAAGTGATAAACAGGACAAGGCATGGGAATTTATCTCCTATTTAGTAGAGAATGCAGCATTGGATCTTTATGAGGCAGGAGACAGACTTCCTGCGAAATTGGCAGATCAGGAACTTGAAATAATTCAGACAAATGAGTTCTCACAGGCTTTTATTGCACAGATTAATCATGGGGAGCCAATGCCTACTGTGTCAGAAATGGGGCAGCTATGGAGTATACATACCAATAACATCAGATCTATGTGGGCAAAAGAACTGACTGCACAGGAAGCAGCAGAGAATATGGTCAAGCAGCTTAAGGAAGCAATTGAACTTATGAATTCCGGGAAGTAGTGATAGTATGAGAAAAAAGAAAAGTGCTAAGGCGTACGTGTATCTTGCACCGGCGTTAATTTCAATTTTGCTGGTAACATGCGTTCCGATTATTTATACGGTGATTTTATCATTTACAAATTATAATATGTATCACCTTAGTGATTTTTCCTTCGTGGGATTAGAAAACTATGCAACTGTTCTCACAGGGAGTATCAGAACGGTATTCTTTCCGGTATTAGGGTGGACGGTCTGCTTTGCTTTATTTAGCACGGCCGGTGCATATGCGATGGGATTGATTCTTGCGATTTTACTGAATAATCCTCGGATGAAGGAATCAAAAATATATAGGGCTATTCTGATTGTGCCCTGGGCACTGCCATCGACAATTGCAATTCTGGCATGGCAAGGGTTATTAAACGAGCAGTATGGCGGCATAAATAATTTGTTGCATCTATTGGGAATCACAGAAAATATACCATGGCTTTCGAATCCGTTCTGGGCAAGAGTTGGTATTATTATCGTAAATGTGTGGTTGGGATTTCCGTATATGATGAATGTATGTCTCGGAGGACTTCAGGCAATCTCGAAAGAATATTATGAAGCTGCCGAAATGGATGGTGCATCAAAATTCCAGAGTTTTAGACATATTACATTCCCAATGGTAACTAAACTGTCAATACCTCTTGTGATATCATCCTTTGCCGCGAATTTTAATAATTTTGGCAATATATATATGATTACACAGGGTGGACCTGCGCGGGTCGACAATCAATTTGCAGGATATACAGACATACTTTCCAGTACAACCTACAAGATGACCACTTGGTCAAACCGATATGAATTGTCAGCAACATTCAGCGTACTGATCTTTTGGATAGTGGGAACATTTACCTTGATAAATATGCACTTATCAGGTTCCTTTAAGGAGGTGGATTAAATGAATTGTAAGGAAAAAATGTCACCTTCTGATAAAAGAAATCTTTGGCTTAGCCGGGTGTTTATTTGGAGTGTAATAGTGATGGTAATGTTTCCGGTGCTTTGGATTGTAATGTCATCCTTTTCGGCAGGAGATAGTTTCTTTTTGTCTTCCCTGTTTCCGGAAAAATTAAGCCTGGAGCATTATGTCACTCTTTTCAAAGAGACAGATTTTATGTTATGGGTTGCAAATTCACTCAAATTTTGCTTTATTGTAGCATCCATAAATTTAGTTCTTACGTCGTTGGCAGCCTATGCATTTTCCAGACTGAGGTTTACAGGAAGAAAATATGGACTGATGTCTCTTTTGATTCTGCAAGTATTTCCGAATAGTATGGCGGTTGCAGGTTATTACAAATTGATTTACAGTTTCGGTCTGGTGGACAGTTCCTTAGCCTTGATTTTTGTTTTGGCGGGAGGAAGCGCGTTTAATATATGGTTACTGAAATCCTATATTGACGGACTTCCCGTGGAATTAGATGAGGCGGCTATGATAGATGGTGCAAATCAGTTTCAGGTTTTTTACAAAATAGTGATTCCTCTAGCTACACCTCAGCTTGCAGTTATCTTTTTATTTTCATTTATTGCGACGTATAGTGAATATGTAATTACATCCATTTTTTTGCAGACACCGGGAAAGATGACCCTTGCATTGGGCCTGCAAAGTTTTATCAGCAATCAGTTTGCGGCACATTGGACAACATTCTCTGCGGCTGCAGTCATTTCTTCCATACCTATTATGATTGTATTTATGTGTTTGCAGAAATATATTCAGAGCGGTTTGGTATCAGGTGGTGTGAAAGGATAAGAAAAGCACAAATATCTTTCGGTTATGAAAGGTATTTGTGCTTTTTTCTTAGGATGCAGAAGCCTTTGCTCTGGCAACATAGAGCGCTGCAAGGACTGCAAAGAGCTGCCCAATCACCATTCCCCAAAGTGCTGCGTCCATGCCGAATCGCGGAACGAATGAAAAAATCATGACAATCCGGATGGCAGAGGCAAGCAGATTTATGTAAAGGACATTCTTAGACTCTCCCAGGCCGTTTAATACACTTGCAAGAAGCGAAAAAACGAATAGGAGAGGGCAGATAAAGCAAAGTCTTCGTATCATATGACCCGCCAATTCATTTTCAAAAATCACAGTTCCAATCCAATTCCCAGTAAAAGAAAAAAGAATCGAAAAAAAGGCCCCTGCGATGGTGCCGTACAGACAAGCGGAAGAAATTGCCTTTGCAATACGTGACGTGTTGTTCTTTGCATTTGCTTCTGATATTGCCGGAAGAAGCATAACGGATACCGAGTTTGTCAGTACACAAGGGAAAAAGATAACCGATACCACCATTCCGGAAAAAACACCATAGATGCTTAAGGCCTCTGATACCGAATGCCCATACTCTTCCAGCTTTTGAGGAATCAGAATATTTTCGATACTGCTGCTTAGATGAGTAAGAGCCTGATTTAAAGTAAGAGGTACGGCAAGAGTAAGCAGCGTTGGAAAGGCTGCAAAATAATCCTTATGATGGCTCTTTTCCACCTTTGATATGGACAATATGGTGATGCTTAAGGTACTGCTGCAGAGTTCCCCAAACAGCATGCCCCAGACTGCATCGATGGCTGAAATCGTTTCCTGGTGTTCCAGGGCAACCAGATAAAGAAGGTAAACGCCGAAGACCCGTGCGATTTGTTCGGCAAGCTGACAGATGGATGGCACGGCAGCCTTTTTCTTTCCAAAGTAATAGCCGTTAATACAGGAGTGTATGCTTGCCGGAACCAGACAGTAGGACATCAGGCGAAGAAGTGGTTCACTATCGCTGTTTCCCAGTATTTTTTGCGAGATCGGAACAGAAAACCGGTGGATCAGCATGCAAAAAAGGACAGAGAGAGTAATGGAAAGGGTAAGTCCTGCATATAAATAGGCAATCGGTGGAAAAGCATGCCCCTTTTTCTTATCATCTCCGGCTGCGGCGGCAACGAAACGTGAAATTGCCGTTTGCATTCCGGAGGCACAAATCGAGATGCATAATCCAAAAATTGGAACGACGAGCTGATAAAGACCAAGACTTTCTGCACCGATTTCACGAGAGAGGAATATTCTATATAAGAAGCCCAACATGCGGCTTAGCACACCTGAGAGCGTAAGCCAGAAGGCACCGATGAGAACCGGAGATTTGAAGAACCTGGTTTGTATAGAAGCTGTTATGTTTTTCAAGGTAGACTCCTTGGTAAGGTCTTGATAAAAATTTTATGAGGAAATGAGGTCGTATATGAAAAAAGAAATTTATTTTGATCATGCGGCCACTACGAAGATGTGGCCACAGGTAAAGGCGGCCATGGAACCGTATTTGATCAAAAATTACGGAAACGCTTCTACTGCTTACGATATAGGACAAAATGCAAAAAAGGCATTGGAGAGTGCAAGAGAGAAAATTGCTGAGATTATCGATGCCGATCCGACAGAAATTTACTTTACTTCAGGAGGAAGTGAGTCGGATAACTGGGCCATAAAAAGCATTGCAGGAGAGTATAAATCCAAAGGAATGCATATGATTACCACACAGATTGAGCATCATGCAGTCCTAAATTCCTGTGAGTATCTGGAGGAACTGGGATATCGGGTGACCTATCTGCCGGTGGATCATTTCGGATTCGTTCATTTCGAGGATTTGTATGGGGCAATAACACCCCAGACAACTTTAATCTCCGTAATGTATGGAAACAATGAGATCGGAACCATTGAACCCATTGAGGAAATCGGAAAGCTGGCAAGAAGGAGGAATATCATTTTCCATACGGATGCGGTACAGGCGATTGGTCAGGTGCCGATTTCTGTAAAAAAACTCCCGGTGGATGCCCTAAGCGCCAGTGCACACAAATTTCATGGGCCAAAAGGGATCGGATTTTTGTATGTCAGGAAAGAGGTGGATATTCCTGCATTTATTCACGGGGGAGGGCAGGAAAGAGGAAAACGGGCAGGAACAGAAAATGTGGCCGAAATTGTGGGAATGGCAGAGGCGCTTTCGATTTCAAAGAAACATATGGAACAATCTCTTGACAGACTCATAAAATTGAGAAAATATTTTATACGCCGCGTTACGGAAGAATGTGATGGGGTATGTCTAAATGGTCATCCGAGCAAACGCTTGCCTGGAAATGTCAATTTTAGTTTTAAGGATGTAAACGCAACGGCGCTTTTGGTTCTTTTGGAGGAAGAGGGAATCTGCGCTTCTGCGGGAAGTGCCTGCAATACCGGTTCCCATGGTTTATCTCATGTAATTCAGGCTATTTCCGTTCCGCAGGATTATGCAGATGGAACCATTCGATTCTCCCTTGGCTGGGAGAACACATTTGCAGAAGTGGATTACACGGTAAAATGCTTAAAGGAAGATTTGCAGATACTTAGAATGATATAAAAGAAAATCCCCGAAAGCCTAAGCCTTCGGGGATTGAATCTTCTATGGAAATCATGTAAAATCTAAAACGTATATTTGGAAATAATGGCAGCTACGCCATCCTCGTCGTTGGAGAGTGTCATTTCATCTGCAATCGCTTTAACATCCTCGGTGGCATTTGCCATAGCAACGCCAATTGCGGCAGCCTTTAAGATGGAGATATCATTTTCCGTATCACCTACTGCCATGGTGTCCTCCATAGGAATATGAAGGTACTTCGCGAGCATTTTTAAGCCTTCTCCCTTATCGACACCGGCTTTGGTAAATTCTAAGTTGTTATATCCACCACTTACGCATGTAATGTTTGGATTTTGAAGAAGAAATGCTTTTACCTCTTCACGGTCAACGAGAATGCCCTTTTCATCGGGATAGAAATTCAAGGTCATTTTTTGAATTTCAAAATGGTTTTCCTCCAAATATTGGGGCAGATCCTCTACACGGGTACGGGATTCAATGATGTACTTTTTCAGAGGAGCGGGTGATGCCAGCTTATAGGCGGCCTCTAAGCATTTTTTCGGAGAGATAGCATCTCCGTGTATAAAGGCATCCATATGAATATCCTTGGATAAAAGAAAGTTTAGAATCGGAGTGGTTATGGAACGATCCATACAATTTTCATAGATACATTCTTTTGTTGTGATATCATAAATGGCGCTTCCGTTGGTGGTGATTGCATACCGGATGCCGGTTCCTTCCAATTGACCAAAAGGAAGACCACAAAACGGGCGACCGGAGGAAATGACAATATAGATTCCTTTTTCGGTGGCAGCTTTTATGGCGGCAAGATTTTTGGCTGAAATTTTGCTTTGACTGTTAAAAAGTGTGCCATCCAGATCGAGGGCAATGAGTTTTATATTTGACATAATAGTATCCTTTGTTTTTATAAAGCAGTATGAACACATTATAATAGAAAAAGAAAAAACTTCAAGTTGTAAAAAGAGGAAGAAACATGACGAAGACAGATTTTAAAGAACTGATTAAAAAGGGACCGATTATTCTGGACGGAGCCACAGGAACCAATTTGATGGCGGAGGGAATGCCCATTGGTGTCTGTCCCGAACTATGGATATTAGAGCATCCGGAGGTGATGAAGAAGCTGCAGCAGGATTATGTTGCCGCCGGAAGCCGGATCGTATATGCACCTACCTTTACAGGAAACCGTATTAAGCTGGCGGAATATGGTCTGGAGGACCGGCTGGAAGAAATCAATACCTCCCTGGTACGGTTATCGAAGGAAGCCGTAGAGGGAAAAGCGCTTGTTGCAGGCGATATGACTATGACGGGACAGCAGCTTTTTCCGCTGGGGGATTTGCAGTTCGAAGAGCTGGTGGAGGTATATGAGGAGCAGGCGCGGGTCTTAGATGCTGCAGGAGTGGATCTTTTTGTGGTGGAAACCATGATGAGCCTTCAGGAGTGCAGAGCTGCGCTTTTTGCCATCAGGAAGGTCAGCGATTTGCCGGTAATGATTACCCTTACCTATAACGAGGATGGAAGAACGCTGTTCGGGACACCGCCGGAAACTGCGGTTGTGGTATTGCAGTCCCTTGGTGTGGATGCGATTGGAATCAACTGTTCCACAGGTCCCATGGAGATGGTGGAGCCGGTGAAAAAAATGGCAGAGTATGCAACGGTTCCGATTCTTGCAAAGCCAAATGCGGGACTTCCGGAATTGGATGGGAAAAAGACGGTATACCGTATGACTCCGGAAGAATTTGCAGGTGCAGGGGTTGCACTGGTAAATGCGGGAGCAGCGATTGTCGGCGGCTGCTGCGGTACAACTCCAAAGCACATCAAAGCACTTTCAGAGGCGGTAAAGGGATTAGAGGTAAAAGCGCCTCTCACGAAGCATCGCCGGGTTCTGGCATCCGAACGAAAAAATGTGGAGATTGATTTGGATGGCAACTTCATTGTTGTGGGAGAACGGATTAATCCCACAGGAAAGAAAAAGCTTCAGGAACAGCTTCGTGAAGGAAAGCTTGACCTGGTCCGCCAGATGGCAATGGAGCAGGAAGAAAATGGTGCAAGCATCCTGGACATCAATATGGGAATGAACGGAATTGATGAAAAGGAAATGATGAAGCGTGTTATCTATGAGGTGTCCTCTACGGTAGATTGCCCGCTTTGCATCGATTCCAGCCATGTGGAGGTCATTGAGGAGGCGCTAAAGATTTATCCGGGGCGGGCACTGATCAATTCCATTTCCTTGGAATCGGTGAAGGTCGAAAAGCTGCTGCCCCTTGCAGCAAAATACGGAGCAATGTTTATTCTGCTTCCTCTTTCCGATGAAGGACTTCCAAAGGATATAGAAGAAAAGCGCAGAATCATTGAAACCGTATATGAGAAAGCGATGGAGCTTGGAATCGCCCATGAAGATATTGTTGTGGATGGACTTGTTGCTACCATCGGAGCGAATCCGGAAGCGGCAAAGGAATGCTATGATACCATTATGTACTGCAAGGAGGTAAAGAAGCTTCCCACAATCTGCGGTCTGTCCAATATTTCCTTCGGGTTACCGGAGCGTAGCTACATCAATACGGCGTTTCTTACCATGGCCATTGCAAAGGGACTTACCATGGCAATCGCAAATCCATCCCAAGAGCTGCTGATGAATGCGGCTTTTGCATCGGACATGCTGCTTCACAGACCGGATAGCGATATCCGCTACATTGAGCATATGAATCGCATGGCAGAAAAGCATGCCAATGAGGAGATTGTGGTAAAAAAGGAAGCGAAGTCTCAGACAAGGTCAGAGAGTGAAACAACTTCCGGCTCCTCAACTTCCGGTTCCATAGGAGAAGAAATCAGAAATCACGCTGTTTTTATGGCTGTGCTAAAAGGAAATAAGGAAACAATTATCCATGAGGTGGATGAGGCTCTTGCAGCAGGGCTTACGCCGGATCAGATCATCAATGATTATCTGATTGCAGCCATTAATGAAGTAGGAGAGCTGTTTAATGCGAAAAAATACTTCCTTCCACAACTGATTGGAAGTGCAAATACCATGAAACAGGCCATCGACTATCTGGAGCCGATGATGGAGAAAAAGGAAGGCCAGGGACAGATGCCGACACTTGTGATTGCAACCGTGGAAGGAGATATTCACGATATCGGAAAAAATCTGGTTGTGCTGATGCTGAAAAACTACGGCTATCATGTAATCGATTTGGGCAAGGATGTGCCATGTGAGGAAATCGTGGCTTGCGCCATGAAAGAAAACGCAGCGATCATTGGTCTTTCCGCACTTATGACTACCACAATGATGCGTATGCAGGATGTGGTGGAGCTGTGCAAGGAAAAAGGCTGTAAGAGTAAAGTGATTATTGGAGGAGCCTGCATTACTCAAAGCTTTGCAGACGAGATTGGTGCAGACGGATATTCGAAGGATGCTGCGGACTGCGTGAAGCTGGTGGAGCGCTTGCTTGCGGAGCAGAACTAATTAGATGCATTTCGGAAATGCATTCTCAGGAACACAGATCCGAAAAGGAATTATTTGAATCAGAATTGTGGAATTTGGCAAGATTTGAGGTATTGGAACTGTCGTATACCTAAAATCCTTGAAAAACAGCTTCAAATTGCGGGTTTTTCATGCGAATTGTATTATTTTGAGAAGTGGATTTGGCGGTGTACCTAAATATTTGCAATTTCTTAGGTACAGGCTAAAATTGATCCAGCGAAAACATACAATCGACCATAAAAAACGCTTAAAATGCTGCTTTTTTCATAGATTTTAGGTACTGGAAGAAAAACAACCGGCGAAATGATACAATTTGCCAATCCAGCATGAGGCAAAATTCATTCTCTGGAACACCTTTTTTGAAGTAAAATAAAGAAATTAATGTTTTTCATTAATTTGTTGTTGACAAACGAAATTCTCTGTGTATAATAAAGTTATCGATAAACATTAAATATTTAATCTTATCTAGAAATAATTTATCATTTATTGACATGGAGGATGTTATTTATGAAAACAGAAGCAATCAAAAAAATTAATAAGATGGGTGAGGTTGGAAGTATCCTCATTGTTATCGCAAAGGTATTTTGCATTATCGGATTCGTGGGTTGCCTGATCGGAACCATATGCCTTGGGCTGTTGCCAAAGGATTTCATTTCTTTTCACGCCATGGGAAGCGGAACAATTGAAGTCAACATGGAAGCAATCGGACAGAGCATATCTGCTGAGGATGCCGCACTCATTAATAGCGGAAAATTGGTAGAAGACGGGAATGTACAGGTGAAGCTTGACGTGAACAGCGCTGAGTATGATTTTACTGAGATGTATACAGAGGGCAACAGCATTTTCTTATCTACAAGCCAGACTTTAAATACCATCAGTGCCCACAATTTAGTATACTGTGTTGCTATTGCAATGATTTCTATGGCAATGACAGTGGTATCCTTGTTTTTTGCAGGATTTCTGTGCAAGGCATTTAAGAACTGCAACAGTCCCTTTGAAGAGAATGTCATTAAAAAAATGCAGCAGTTTGCATACTCCTTAATCCCGTGGGTGATTCTTACAAGCATTTCAAATTCTATGATAAACTCTTTGGTTTCCGGAAAGTTCAATGTGAATGTATCCATTGATCTTACCATGCTTTTAGTAGTGCTTATCATTTTAGCGCTTGCTTACATTTTCAAGTACGGTGCCGTATTACAGCAGGAATCAGACGAGACATTATAGGAAAAGGAGTGCGGATATATGGGAAAGATTATACTTCGACTGGATCGTGTGATGGCAGATCGAAAGATTTCATTAAAAGAATTATCAGAGATTGTAGGTGTAAGCAATGTCAATTTGTCGAAAATGAAGACCGGAAAAATCAGTGCGATTCGTTTTTCCACCCTGGAAGCAATTTGTGAAGCACTAAAATGCCAGCCGGGAGATATTTTGGAATACGATCCGAATGCAGAAAGTGAGGGGTACGAAGCATAAATGTTAAACTTATTTATCACAGAATTTCTGGGTGCGGTTTTTCAGCTACTTATTTTTTCTCTTGTACCCTTTATCTGGTGGCTTATTACTGCACGAAAAAAGGAAAGCTTTTTTAGGTGGATCGGACTTAAAAAGATTACACATGAAAAGAAGGCAGGGAACACGTTGCTGATTACACTTCTGGCATCGGCTCTGTATTGTGCACTGACTTTTCTCTGCATCAGCTTTGTGTCAGATGAGATCACTACAGCCGGCAGCCAATTTGCAGGGGAGGGAATGATTGCCCTTCCCGCAGCCGCGGCTTATGCCTATATCAGAACCGCTCTGGCGGAAGAAATGGTATTCAGAGGTTTTCTGTTAAAGCGAATTAAGAATAAATTCGGTTTTGGAATCGGCAATCTGATACAGGCAGTCCTGTTTGGATTGTTACATGGAATTCCCTTTGGACTGGCTACGCAGAATATCCTTGTCACGGTGTTGTTAACAATTCTTCCGGGAGCCTTCGGCTGGTATCAGGGATGGCTGAATGAAAAGCGATGCGGAGAATCCATTGTATCCAGTTGGTTATTGCATGGTACGATGAATTTTATTGTGACTTGTCTTTCTTTGTAAAAATGTGATTAAAAAAGGCTACCCACTGGTTTTGGAGTGGGTAGCCTTGAAATTATTCTATTACTACAATAGTGGTTTTATAAATGGTAGTTTACTTTATAGACAGCAAATTCTAATTAAACCTAATATGAGAAGATGCACAGGATAGAATAAATAGAAAAACCATTTGGAAAATGCCTTTCCATTTTCTATTCGCTTGCCATTATAGAAATATACAATTAAAATTCCTGCAAGAGCAATTCCTAGCATACTTCCTATCGCATAAACAATATTTGTGGCTACCGGAAATCTTCCAATACCGCCTGCAAAATTGAAAATTCCAAATAAAAGCATTGAAATAACAAATGTACATTTTACCTTGCTTTTTGAACCTCTACTCCATATAAACAGCAAGGTAAATATTGGTGCTAATAATGCCCAATCGCAGATGAAAGAAAGCAATATTAAGCCCAAGATACATATTACTTTTAAAAATTATTTGACACTTTTTCGATTATAATCAGAATGAAAAAGCATATGAGCAAAGTAAATAGCATATTCAAGCCTTGAAATTTTAACACACCATTTTGGGTAAAAGCTAGACAATATGGAATTTCAGAAATCAAAGCAAATACTGCCAATCTAATTGCATAGTTTCTTTTTGAATGTGTATATTGAAATCCTTCTACAAGAAAGTAACACATTGTAATTGCTGTAAAATATCCTATGTCCAAAAATAATTCCGACAAAATATTTCCTGATTTCATAAAGATTGTTGAAATATGATTCAACAACATCGTCAACATGGCGATGTATTTGATGATATCCCTGTTTAAATATTTTCGAACCAACGAGAATTTTGTTTCCATTTGTTACCTCCACAAACATCGGTTTGCCTGCTTAATATTTTTTTATTGTATCATATGATAAAATAAAATCAAACGGCTATTCATGCATGATATATACACTGTTATTCAGCGGGAACACAATTCAGAAAAAGGACTAAAAAATATTTTAGAAAAGTTGTTGACATTTGGGCAAGTCCAAGATATAATTATCAAGTCGGTCGGTAAAAACGATTGACTTATATGGGATCTTAGCTCAGCTGGGAGAGCATCTGCCTTACAAGCAGAGGGTCATAGGTTCGAGCCCTATAGGTCCCATACTTTTAAATGAATATGGCGAGATGGCTCAACTGGCTAGAGCATCCGGTTCATACCCGGAAGGTTAAGAGTTCAAGTCTCTTTCTCGCTACTAGATGACGCTTCGGATGATTCCGAAGCGTTTTTTGTGACGTATCACATGATTTGCCGAATGCCTTCATTGACAAGCCATTTGGATAAAAACTATAATGAGAAAAAAGAATTTTGGGAAGGAAACAACCATGAATTTGCTTACGATAGAGAATTTGTCTAAAGCATATACGGACCGTGTTCTGTTTCAGGACGCGGCCTTTAGCATACAGGATGGGGAGAAGATTGGTGTCATCGGCTTAAATGGAATGGGAAAAAGCACATTGCTTAAAATCCTTGCAGGAAAAGAAGAGACAGATGAAGGGCAGGTCATTATGGGAAACCATGTGAAGATTGCTTATCTGGAGCAGACACCACAGTTTGAGGAACATGTAACTGTTTTACAGGCTGCTTTGGCAGGAATGGATATCAATGACATGGTCCTTGAAGCTGAGGCGAAATCTATGCTGCAGCAGTTGGATTTGCCGGACTATGAGCAGCCTGTGAATCAATTGTCGGGAGGACAGAAGAAACGGGTTGCCTTAATCAATACCATTCTGCAGCAGGTTGAGATTCTTGTTTTGGATGAGCCTACTAACCATTTAGATAACGAGATGAGTCGTTGGCTGGAGGAATATCTGATTTCCTATCGAGGAGCTATTGTGATGGTAACACATGACCGGTATTTTCTGGATCGTGTGGTCAGCCGAATTGTTGAGGTGGATCACGGGAAAATCTACAGTTATCCGGGTTCTTATGCAGAATATGTCGGACTTAAGATGCAGCGGCAGAACATGGAGCTTGCAACAGAGCGAAAAAGAAAGAGCATCTTAAAGAAGGAACTGGCCTGGCTTGCCAGAGGTGCAAGGGCAAGATCCACCAAGCAGAAAGCACATATTCAGCGCATTGAGAATATGCTTCAGGCGGAGGGACCATTAGAAGAAGTGCAAATCGAGATGGGCTCAGTTTCCTCCCGGATGGGGCGAAAGACCATTGAACTGCACGGGCTTAGCAAATCCTACGGGGATAAGAAATTAATCGAGGATTTTGAGTATATTTTTTTAAAGAATGATCGTATCGGAATTGTCGGTCCTAACGGAAGCGGAAAGAGTACGCTCTTAAAAATGATTGTTGGCGAAGTAGAGCCGGATAAGGGGACCATTGAAGTAGGAGAGACCATACGAATCGGATATTTTGCCCAGGATAATGTGCATATGGACCATGAGATGAAGGCCATTGAATATGTGCGGGAGGTTGCGGAATATATACAGACGGGAGACGGAAAAATCACAGCTTCCGCTTTGATGGAGCGTTTTCTCTTTGATGGAACCATGCAGTGGTCTAAGATTGGGAAGCTTTCCGGAGGAGAGCGCAGACGATTATATTTGCTTCGCATTCTGATGCAGGCTCCTAATGTATTAATCTTTGATGAACCTACCAATGATCTGGATATTCAGACATTAAACGTTCTGGAGGACTATCTGGATGCATTTGATGGAATTGTGATTGCAGTCTCTCATGACCGCTATTTTCTGGATCGTATTGTGCATCGTATTTTCGCTCTGGAGGGAGACGGCCACATACAACAGTATGAGGGTGGTTACGGAGACTACTTAACAGCGAGAGCAGAGCGGTATCCGAATCGGTATCTGCCGGATGGAAGCATTCGCGCGAATGAAAAGTCAGGTCAGGGAGAAGCGCGCACAGCAGAAAAGAAGGGGACTGAATCCATAGATATTCGCAAAAAGCCGAATTTTTCTCCGCAAAAAGTGAAATTTACCTACAACGAACAGCGGGAGTATGAGAGGATAGATGATGATATTGCAGCCTTAGAGAAAAAATTGGAATCCATAAACGCTCAGATTACCGCTAATGCAACCAACAGCGTCAAGCTGAAGGAATTAATGGAAGAGCAGGAGCTGACGCAGACAGCTTTGGATGAAAAAATGGAGCGGTGGGTATATCTGAATGAACTGGCAGAACAGATTGAGGCACAGAAGAATGGTGAGAGGAAATAAATCGGATGAAAAATAAGAGTGAAAAGAAAAAGACGGCACAAAATGTGAACAATCTGCCTTGGGGCTGGTTTTTAATGGGGAGAAAAGAGTACACCGTTTTGGATTTAAAGGCAGCCCTTGATGAGAAAAAGTATGACATCGAAATTTGGAATGAGGCCGGAATCCTTGAAATCGGAATTGATGAGAAGAATTCCATGGATATTGAAGAAGGAGAAACAGATTTTGGTGATGAATACAGCAATGCCTTTGTTGCAGAGCATGAAATAAAATCCGTATTTTACCTTTCCTTCTGCCCGGAAATCTATGAGGAATGCAAAAAAATCATGCAAAGGTTCGTGGAATGCTTAGACTGCGTAATCTGTGCAGACACAGAGGACTTTATGCCGCAAATAACAAGATAGGAGACGTAAAGCTATTGGGGAGTATGAAATGGAGTAATCACTTATGAATAAGGATCTTACGATAGGAAAGCCGGAAAGCGTTTTATGGAAATTCTGCTTACCACTTTTTGGCAGTATTATTTTTCAACAATTATATAACATTGCAGATAGTCTGGTTGCCGGACGTTTCATCGGTGAAAACGCATTGGCGGCGGTTGGAAACAGTTACCAGATTACGCTGATTTTTATTGCGTTTGCATTCGGCTGTAATATTGGCTGCTCTGTCATTGTATCGCAGTTTTTTGGTGCAAAAGAATATGAAAAAATGAAAACTGCTGTATATACGACCTGGATTGCAAGCATTGGTCTGTGTGTCATTCTGATGGTTTGCGGACTTGGGTTTTGCGATGGAATTCTTACTCTGATTCATACGCAGGAGGAGATTTTTGCGGATTCGAAATTGTATTTGAATATTTATATCTGGGGATTTCCGTTTTTGCTTTTTTATAATGTGGCAAACGGCATTTTCTCCGCTCTGGGAGATTCCAAGACTCCATTTATTTTTCTTGCGTTTTCCTCCACGGCAAATGTGCTTGTAGATGTCCTTTTTGTAAAAGAATTCGGCTTGGGAATAGCAGGTGTTGCATGGGCAACCTTCCTTTGTCAGGGAATAAGCAGTATTCTCGCAGTTATTGTAGTGGTAAAAAGACTTTCCAGGATACAGACACAGCGGAAAGTGAAAAAGTTTTCCTTGGATATTTTTAAGAAAATTGCGGTAATTTCAATACCAAGCATTTTACAGCAGAGCTTTATTTCACTTGGAAATATTGTCATTCAGGGAACCATCAATGATTTCGGCGTCGGGGTAATGGCTGGTTACTCAACCTCTGTAAAGCTGAACAATCTGGTCATCACATCTTTTACCACAATCGGAAACGGAATGTCCAACTACACAGCCCAGAATCTTGGGGCAGGAAAAAAAGCGCGGATTGCCCAGGGCATGCGTGCCGGTATGAAAATGGTTTGGATTATATGTGTACCGATTGTCCTTGTTTATATGACAATGAGTGGTTTCCTTGTTCGCATTTTTATTGAAAATCCATCCGAAATTGCCCTTACCACAGGAGTGCAGTTCCTTCGCATCGTAACTCCGTTTTACTTCGTAATTTCCGTTAAACTGATTGCCGATGGAATTTTAAGGGGAGCAGGGCTGATGAAACAGTTTATGATTTCTACATTTACGGATCTGATTCTTCGTGTTGTCCTTGCACTGATCTTTTCCGGTCTGTTTGGTGTAATCGGAATCTGGTGTGCATGGCCGGTGGGCTGGACAATCGCTACGGGAATGAGTGTTTTCTTTTCCAAAAGCCTATGCATGGCAAGTGATGTGAAGCATGTGGAAAAATGAACATAAAAAAAGGATTTGGCGCAGGATTACAGAATAATATATATGAAACTGCTTAAACAATACTTTTATGAAGCAGTAGCTTCAGAAGGAGGCATAGGATGGAAAGACCACATTTTGACATCGTGGCCAGCGGTGAGCGAATGCGAGAGATTCGCAGACAGAGAAATATCTCTGTGAAGCAGGTCATGGAGTACATGGGGTTTGAATCAACCCAGGCGGTGTATAAGTGGGAAGCCGGTAAATGTTTTCCACAGGCCGACAATTTAGTAGCCTTAGCAATCTTGTATAATGTAAGCCCAATAGAGCTTTTAGTTGAAGAGGACCGTGTGTCCTCTTCAAGTCGTTTATGGGGAAATTGGGCTGCATAGTGAACCATTGGTTGCTCGACTTAGTGCCAGATTTTTTTCTCTTTCTGGACTGGAAAATGAATGCAAAGTGGGATATGGAAAAATAGATTGAGAAGCCCTGCCACTCGTGATATACTTAATCACGAATAGGAAAACGAAGGCTAAAGCAATGAAAAAGATAGATATCAAAAGCTTTTTAAAAAATGAAATTGTGACCGTCATATCGTTTGGATTGGCGGTCATTTCTTTGTTTATTGTCCCGATTGATGGACAGTATCTGGAGTATATTGATTTTAGAACGCTGGCAATTCTTTTGTCCCTGATGCTGGTGGTGGCAGGATTTCGAAAGCTAGGCGTGTTTAAAAGCATAGGAAGCTGGCTGCTTACAAAATCAAAGAATGCAAGAGAACTTGTTCTTGTATTTGTTCTGCTTTGCTTTGGGTTTAGTATGCTGATTACAAATGATGTGGCCCTGATTACCTTTGTCCCTTTTGCAATGGAAGTATTGTATATGGCAGAATTGGAACGGTATATCATTCCCGCAGTTGTACTCGAGACTATTGCGGCTAATCTGGGAAGTATGTTTACACCTATCGGCAATCCGCAGAATCTGTACCTGTATTCCCTTAGCGGAATGGGAATGGGGCAGTTTCTTCTGCTGATGCTTCCGTATTCCCTTGCTTCCTTTTTGGGATTACTTGTTGCTACGGTTCTCTTGATAAAAAAGGAGCCTCTTTCGGTTTCGGCGTTCTCCAGTGCAAAGATTACGAAAATGGATGAGGAAAGCGAGAAAAATGAAGCACCACAGATGGCGCTTCTGGTAGTATATACGCTGCTGTTTTTGCTCTGTCTTGTAACGGTGGCCCGGCTGGTGCCCTATTATGTGGTGCTTGCGGTGGTACTGATGATGGTCCTTCTGTTTGATCGGGCAACGATTGGGGAAGCAGATTATTTCCTGCTTTTGACATTCTTGTTTCTGTTTGTGTTTATCGGGAATATGGGACGTATTCCACAGGTGAACAGCTGGCTTTCATCCATTGTACAGGGACATGCTGCACTTACCGGAATTTTGTGCAGTCAGGTGATCAGCAATGTACCGGCTGCGATTTTACTCTCCGGATTTACGACAAATTATGAGGAGCTGATCGTAGGGGTAAATCTAGGTGGGCTTGGAACTTTGATTGCATCCATGGCAAGTCTGATTTCATATAAATTTTACAGCAAAGATAAGGACAGCAAAGTCGTGTTGTATTTGGGACAGTTTACGGTATGGAATCTGATTTTTCTTCTCGTGCTGTGCGGAATTTATGCGTTGATGCAGTGGATGGTATGAAAAGAAGGGATTGGGAATGAAATAGCATTTTTCCCTTTTTACTTTTGTGTGTCTATGAATGAATTTTGCTATTTGAAATCAGAACGTTTAAAAAGCGTCGGCACTTAATGAGCAATTTATTGCGAATTTAGTACCGCTACGCTTTTTACAAACGAGAGTGGGTTCTGATTCAAATACGCAAATTCATTCAGACACACAATTGTAAAATGGGAGTAGCATTTAAAGATCGAAAGAGAGCAGGAGTGAAGGATTATGAGAAAACTGGTGGGGGGAGATTCCATTGAACTTGGGGTGTGTTATTATCCGGAGCATTGGCCGAAGGAAAACTGGGAGCCGGATTTGAAACGTATGCTATCCAGTGGACTTCGGACGGTTCGAATTGCCGAATTTGCATGGAATATTGTGGAACCGGTGGAAGGAGTTTTTAACTACTCCTTTTTTGACGAGTTTCTTGATCTTGCAGAAAAAATCGGAATGCAGGTGATTTTCTGTACGCCTACTGCAACTCCGCCGGCGTGGCTGACCCACAAATATCCGGAAACTCTAAATTGTGATATGGATGGAAATCCGATTTACCATGGCGGACGGCGTCATTATAACTATAATGCGCCAATATATAGAGAAAAATCGCGGATAATTACAGAAAAAATTGCAGGACATTATGCAGGCCATCCTGCAATTGTCGGATGGCAGCTTGACAATGAATTCAACTGCGAGAATGACAATTTTTATTCAGAAAGTGATACATTGGCTTTTCGCACCTTTTTGAAGAAAAAGTACAGCTCTATCCAAGAGCTTAACCAAGCATGGGGAACGGTGTTCTGGAATCAGACCTATACGAAGTGGGAGGAGGTGTTTGTTCCGAGAAGGACAAATGCAGACTCAGTGAATCCACATTTGATGCTGGATTATTATCGTTTTATCTCGGAAAGTGTCTGCTCTTTTGCAAAGGAACAGGCAGATATTATTCGTAAGTACAAAAAGAAGGATGATTTCATCACGACCAACGGACTGTTTGGTAAGATTGACTACCAGAGAATGAAAGAGGAAAGCCTTGATGTGATGATGTACGACTCCTATCCCAATTTTGCATATTGTCTGGATAGCTATGATGCCGGGGATTTTTTGAAGGATCGGCATTGGAGCAGAAATCTTGCAGAGGTTCGTGCGATATCCGAGAGTTTTGGAATTATGGAACAGCAGAGCGGAGCAAACGGATGGAATACCAGAATGGAGGCTCCGTCCCCTAAACCCGGGCAGATGACGCTCTGGACGATGCAGAGCATTGCTCACGGGGCGGATTATGTGAGCTTTTTCAGATGGAGAACGGCAACCTTTGGAACTGAGATGTACTGGCATGGAATATTAGACTATTCAGGAAGAGAGAATCGAAGACTTCGGGAGGTCTGTGATCTTGCAAAGAAGGTGGAAAAACTTCAGGAACTTTCCGGAAGCCGGTATGTTGCTAAGGTCGGGATCATAAAGGATTATGATAATATTTGGGATAGCTGGATCGACCGCTGGCATGGACGGGTATGTGAGTGTAGTGAAAATGCGCTTGTACAGGAACTTCATTGTGCACAGATTCCATTTGATTATGTCTACATGGAGAAAGCAACTACAGAAAAAATGGCAGGTTACGAAGTGCTGTTCTGTCCACATGCGTCCATTCTTACAAAGGAGCAGATGGAACTTCTTACTTTGTATGTGGAGAATGGTGGAATACTGATCTTTGGATGTCGTACCGGATATAAAGAAGAACACGGCAAATGTGTAACAGACTATCTGCCGGGACTTGCAGCAGAGCTTTGCCAAACGGATATTTTGGAGTATTCTTTTGTATCTCCGGAGGATAAAGTAGTGCTGGCAGATTGGGATGGAACCGAAATGGAAGTGGCTGTGTTCCAGGAACTCCTTACACCGCTTGCGGAAGAAGCAGATGAAAAATCGGCACAAAGTACCCCTAAAGGGGAGATTCTTGCAAGGTATCTTTCAGGTCCGTACCAAGGGGAAGCTGCATTAATTTTAAGTACATACGGGCAGGGAAAAGTATTCTACTTTGGTGGAGCCTTTTCAAGCCAGACGGTAGGGGTATTTTTGGACAAACTTCAATTAAGAACTCCATGGCAGCATATTGTAAAAGCACCGGAAACCTGTGAGATTGCAGTAAGAAGGAAAGTGGTGGATGGGAAAGAAAAAGGCTATTTGTTTGTGCTAAATTTTGAGGGGGCAGATGCAAAAATACAACTGGAAAAACCATGTCGGGATTTATTGTCAGGAAAGGAACTGTCAAAAGAAATTGTGTTAGGAAAATATGAAACATTGATTTTGGATATCAGTGAAGACAAAGCAGAGTAATAAAAGACGCGATATTTGTATACGGGAGAGATTTATGTTACGACCAAAGATAGGTTTGGATTGGGATGATGTTACAGCACCATTTAACAGTATTGCAATTCAAATGGCAAATGAGAAATATGATTTTGAACCTCCGCTGTCCATGGAGGAGATTGATAGCTGGGAAAACAAAGGACGAGCCGGTGTAATCAAAGAATTTTATCAAAATGAGGAGTTGTACAACAGGCAGCGGGTTCCGGAAAAGAATAAAAAGGCGATTCGAAAATTGATGGAGATTGCAGATGTGTATTTTATCACGGCAGTATATCCGGATTTTATGGGAATTCGTGCAAAACAGATTTTGGAAGAATTCCCGGAGCTTCCACAGGAGAATATTATTCTGGGAAGTGCAAAGAATCTGGTGCAGTTTGATATTATTTTAGATGATGCAATCCACAATATTTTAGAGACTCCGGCGACTTATCCGGTTATGATGAGAAAACCCTGGAACTGGAAAATGACCGGACTTTTAAGCGTGAACAATCTGACGGAGTTTGTGTCATTGGTCAAACAGATTATCCGATCCTCCCAGGCGAAAGCGAGCACAATCATCGCACCCTGTGTGCTGGCACTGGTTGGGGCATCCGGTTCCGGAAAAACGCAGATTGCAAAAGAGCTTTGCAAAGATGAGAGATTTGCAAGTCCTATGACGTACTGCACCAAAAAGAGCAGTAAGCATATTTATCTGACGGAAGAGGAATTTGCAAAGGAGAATTTCTTTGAGCAGACACAATATGCCGGAGTGAAATATGGAAATAAGAAGGAAGAGATAGAAGCAGTTCTTGCGCAGGATAAATGTGCGGTTATGGCACTGGATATGTGTGGGGCGGTTGCAATGAAGCGTCATTTTCCAACCGCAATCATTTTTATTGACAAGGACAAGGAAGAATTGATTTTGGATATTGTAGAGGATGATTTCTCACCGGAGGAGAAGACACTACGTATTCTTTCCATTGATGCGGAAAAAAGAAATCGTCAGATATGTGATTATGTAATCCATAATGGGGATGGAAAAGCTGCGGAAAAGATAAGGTCTATGATTCTGAGCGTGAAGTGGTAAAATTCATTCATTGACACACAAAGTAAAAAGGAAAATATAAAACCCTATAGCGGAAATCATAAGTTTTCCGTTTTAAAACAGAATCTCTTTTGCTATAATGGAATATAGTATAGATATTGAAGATGAGGAGGTATAAGGGATATGCATACATTTCAACCTTATCCAATTGAACTTGTAGAAATGAATCCATTTACAAAAATCGGAAAAGAGTGGGCGCTAGTTACTGCCGGTACAAAAGCAAAGTGTAATACGATGACAGTAAGCTGGGGAGGAGTCGGTGTTCTTTGGGGAAAGAATGTGGCGTTTCTGTTTATTCGCGATTCCCGGTACACAAAGGAGTTTATTGATGAAGGAGACTTTTTCTCCGTAGCATTTTTAGGAGAAGAATACCGAAGCGCATTAAATTATTGTGGCGCAAATTCCGGCCGCAATCAGGATAAGTTTGCCCAGGCTGGTCTTACACCTGCTTTTAGGCATAGTATTCCGTACCCGGATGAAGCAAACCTTGTTTTATTATGCAAGAAGATGGCGGCAGTTCCGATAGAAGAATGCCACTTTGTTGATCCTGAAATTATGCAAAAATGGTATAAGGACGGCGATATGCATACCATGTATGTGGGAGAGATTATCGATCTTATGGCAAGATAGAGAAGATAGTAGATGCCCTTGGATGTGAAAACACATCTGAGGGTATTTTTATTTCATATGTTCGGAAATACACGCTTATCATTGTGTGTCAATAAATGAATTTGCATATTTGAATCAGAATTATGGAATTTGTCTGGATTTGCGGGGTAAAAATCATCGTATGCCTAAAATCCTTGAAAAGCAGCTTCAAATTGCGAATTTTTCGCTTAAATTGTATATCCGGACAATTTACTAAACGAGCATGTAATTATGAAAGAAATGGTACGGATAGAAAATTGGAGCATATACTGTGGTGAGGATATAAATGGGATAGTATATGATAGATTTGCACTATTTACAAGACAGAGTAGACAAGGGAAGCCTGCGGGTTATGGTAACGGGGCAATCCACCGGAGAACCAATTCCGGAGGCGAGAATTTCCTTGTCATATACAGGAAATCCATCACAAGTAATAGAGGAGGTATCTACAGATGAGTCGGGTAATTCGGAAACCTTTTCTCTTAACACACCTCCGATTGAGTATTCGATGGAACCATCGGAGAGGCAGCCGTATTCTGAGTTTACCATTGAAGTTACTGCTCCGGGATTTCGCTCGATCAATATTTCCGGAATTTCGGTGTTGCCGGAAGAACTTTCGGTGCAGAGGGTGGAAATGGAGTCGGTGGACTCCCCGGGGAATCCGATTCAAAATATAGTGATTCCGGCAAATACACTTTTTGGAGATTTTCCGCCAAAAATTCCGGAATCCGAAATAAAGACAGTAAATGAGACCGGAGAAATTGTACTTAGTCGGGTAGTCATTCCTGAATTCATAATTGTGCATGACGGAGGACCTAATGATACAACTGCGCAAAATTACTATGTGAGGTACCGCGATTATATTAAAAATGTAGCTTCCAGTGAAATCTATGCTACCTGGCCGGATGCAACTATCCGTGCAAATGTATTGGCGATTATGTCCTTTACTTTAAACCGGGTATATACGGAATGGTAGGGAGGAGTATAGTTTCAAGTAAAATGATGATTTGTATGAAAGCGATTCCAAGTTCGAAATTGATAATTGTATAAAATACACAAAAACAGAAGCAAAAATTTTACATCACAAGGCATGTTTTATGATAAAAATAGTACCTAAGAGGGATTCTTCTTGTCAAAATATTTTGATAATATGGGTATAGCTGATTAGGAAATGGCATATTTCCTAAAAAAATATTGCTGGCACAAAAAAATCGTGTCGGCAATTGTTTTTTAATCAAAAATGTAAGCGCTTTCACAATGCTTACAAAAATTATTGGGAGGAGCATAGGACATGCACTTAAAAATGGAGAAAAGAGCAAGAAGATTTCTTGCGGGATTTTTAGCATTTGCAATGGTTCTGACAAACTTATCAACAGTAACAGTCAGCGCAGAGCCATCTGATGGGACACAAAGTGTGAATGAAAAAGAATGGGTGTTTTCAGATGCATCATTCACAAGTGGCGATTATGCAGAATTTGGAAGTTATACATATGATGGTTTAAGCTTCACAAATGGAAAGAGCCATAATAACACATACCTTTATATGGGACAGGGAACCATTTCGGTACCTGTGGAAGGAAACTGTACTGTTACAGTTAAGTCCTGTTATGAGTATTCGTACCAGTTTCCGGATGAAAAGACAGATAGTGTAAGTATTAAGACTGGTTCAACAAGCCAAATTGATTCTTACAGCTATGATTACACAGGAGAGGCTGGCACAGTTATAATAAATGTCCTTGGAGGAAGCTATATTAATTCCATTTCTGTGAAAGAGACAGTTGCGGAAGAAACAGCAACCGAGTGGATTTTCACAGATGAAGATTTTACAAGCGGCGATTATGCAAACGCAGGAACCGGTTCCTATAAGGGCTTAACATTTACAAATGGTAAGAGTCATGGCGGTACCTATCTTTACTCTGGAGCAGGTAAGATTTCTGTACCGGTATCAGGCGATTGTACGGTAGAAGTAAATGCCTGCTATCAGTATTCTTTTCAGTTTCCAAATGAAAATACTGATAGTGTAGATGTAAAGACCAACTCAACAAGTCAGATTGATTCTTACACCTATAATTATACAGGTGAGGAAGGAACAGTTGATATTACGGTTTTAGGAACAAGTTATATTACTTCTATTTATGTAAAGGATGCAGAGACACCGGAAGTGTCAGACCCTGAATATACAATTCCGTCTTCAGATGCGGGTAAGATTGATGTCTGGGATCTTGCGGCCGAGCAGTTGGATTCTTCTAAATATGTGAATAAGCTGTCTGAAGATATTATTAATAGCTGGTATCCAGACGTAGAGGCAGGAACAAGTGGAAAAAATCTTGCTACATTTGCGGTAAAGGATGATGCAGGAAATACCTTGTTCGGATTTAATGATGGAGGTTATCCAGCAACACACAGATTGAGAACTACAAATACCAATCTTACACGCTATGATGAGAAGAGTAAATCATTTAGCGGTACAACTTATAATGGATTTATTTATTCCAACAAAGCTGCCAGCTCAGATGTATATGTTGAGATGTATGCAACGGCAGGTGACATCTTTACATTTGCAGTAAGCTCCAACGGAACAGAAGCAGAGTATGTATTTGAAAGTCCAAGCGGAGAAAAGCAGACAGGAATTTATGATGCGACAGAGGCAGGAACCTTACTTACCTTCTACGCAACAGAAACAGGAAGCTACAAATTATACACAGCAAAAGAAAAACTAGTATTGCTTAGAGCCTATGTTCAGCATACACAGCTTGTTGAAGTAACAGGTTCTGTCAGCGCACCGGAAAGCTTGGTAAATGCTTATGCAGTAACATTTACAAACACAGCAACAGGTGCTGTAACAGAAGCAGTTGTTTCAAATGGAACATATGCGGCGAAATTAAACGAAGCATACACATATGAAGTGGCATTAAAGGATGCAAACGGATATGTAATTACAAGTGCAGATGAATTAACACTTGCTGCAGGCGAGGGCACAAGTAAACAGTTTGATGTAACAGTTGCAGCAGTTAACCTTGCAAAAGTAAGCGGAACCCTTCAGGGGATTGATGCAGCAACAGCAGAAAAATTAACAATCAAGTTAAAATCAGATGAAATCTATGCACCGGTTGTGAGCATCAACGGAACAACCTGGTCAGCAAAAGTTGAGACAAATGTTGAATATGCAGTAGAAATCTCAGGAATCAATGATTATGAACTTGTTTCTCCGACTGCTATTAAGGTATCAGCGGAAGCAACACAGGATATAACGATCGCAAAGAAACCTGTTTATGCGATTATAATTAATCCAACAGGTGCGACGGTTGCAGATTTAGCAGAAGCAAAATTTGTTTTTACAAACCTAAATGAAGAAGGCTATGTATATACCTTTACAGGTACAGAAGGCATTGAACTTCGAGATGGCGAATACAGCGTAGCAGTAGAAAACAGCGGCGCATATGTACAGAAGCTTACATCGAACCTCAAAGTAGATGGTGCCCCTGTTACAAAGACCATCGGATTTGAGTCTGACATTACAGAGTGGATTTTTACAGATCCTTCCTTTACAAGTGGAAAATATGCACAGGCTGGAAATTATACCTATAACGGACTTAGCTTTACAAATGGAAAGAGCCATAATAATACTTATCTTTACATGGGCGCAGGTACAGTTTCCGTTCCTGTAAAGGGAAATTGTACGATTAAGGTAAATGCATGCTATCAGTATTCGTTCTATTTTGCAGATGAAACTGAAGCAAGCGTTGGTGTGAAAACCGGTTCTACCGGTCAGATTGATACATACAGCTATAATTATAATGGCGGGGCCGGAACCGTTGATATTACATTCTTAGGATCAAGCTATGTAAATTCTATCGAAGTAACGGAAAATGTAGCATACAAAGAGACCGTAACGGTTGGCGCAACGGGCTGTGACTATAAGACCATCAACGATGCTATGGATGCAGTCCGTGCGATGGAGAGAACAAACGGGCAGAGAGTTACCATCGAGATTCAGCCGGGCAACTACGAGGAAATGCTGGTCATTGATGTGCCAAATGTAACATTAAAGAACGCAAGCGCTACACCAAGTATCGAGACAAAAGATAAAGGTGTGAATATCGATAAGAATGCAGTTCGTATTACTTCTTATTACGGACATGGTTATACCTACTACAGTATGGGAAGTGATTGCAAATATGACGAAGAGCTTCTTGCAGTAAATAAAGAGAACGGATATCCATCCTTTGAAAATCCGGGCTCCGGAACCACAAACGGAAGCTATTGGAATGCAACCGTAGTAATTACAGCAAGCGGATTTGAGGCAGAAGGAATTATTTTTGAAAACTCCTTCAACCAGTATGTATCCGAAAAAGCGGCAAACGATGTGATTGTAGCACAGTCTTCTGCAAAAGAAGGCTCTGTAGCGAGAGCTTCTATGAAAGCCGGCGATACAACCGTTCAGGACAAGAAATATGTAGAAAGAGCAGCGGCTCTTGCTATCGCAAACAATTGCAAGAATGTATCTTTTGATAACTGTAAATTTATCGGACGCCAGGATACCTTATACGGCGGAACAGATGTTACAGCAGCATTTTATGATTGTGCAGTTTACGGTGGAACAGATTACATTTTCGGTGGAATGACAGCCGTATTTGCAAAATGTGATTTAGTATTTAATACAAGTGAAGACGGAAATGATGTTGGCTATATTACCGCGGCGCAGACTAAGAGTGGCAGAGGATTATTGATGTACAACTGTACTGTAACCTCTACGGTACCGGGTGTCGATACCGCTTCAGAATATCCTTCAAAGGCAGGATATTTTGGAAGACCTTGGCAGGCAAATACCGGTGAGGCAGTATTCTATAACACGATTATCGAGGCAACAGATAGTCACTGGTATGAAAGCAGTGCATCCTTAATTAATGCAGCAGGATGGCTTAGCACATTAAGCGGTGAATCCGTGTATAGTGCAGAATATGGCACATATGAAATGGCAAAGGGTGTAGATAACCAGAGTGCAAGAGCAGCATGGGCATCTACCTTGACAACACCGGTTCTTGCTGATGGCACAGAGATTTCTGTAGAAGCATTCTTAGGTGATTGGGATGCATTTGCAGGAAAAGATATGACCATTAAGATGCCTACGGAAAAAGTAGACAACAAGCCAAAGGACGAAGCATCTGTTACAACAGAGTTTGTTTTCGATGCAACCGCAGATTTAACAGCATTTGCAGCAGGAACAAAGGCAGATGGTGACATCGAAAAAGTTGGAACAGAGAATTACTTTACTTTACTCTACAGTGCAAAGACAAAGGTAGATGGTAGTAGCAAGACCTTTGATGACGGATATGCAGCAACACAGCGAGTAAATTTCGGTGGAGCAGCATCTACAGAAAAGAATGCAATCAAGTTTACAACAAATAACGCAGCCACAGTAAAAGTATGGTGGGTAGAAGGCGGAGATGATAATCGCCAGATTGCAATTTTAAATGCTTCAGGAACGGCAGTTAAAACAACTGACGTAACATTAGCAAAAAATGCAACATGTATTTCTACATTTGAATTGGAAGAAGCTGGAACCTATTACTTGGGTGGCGCTACGAATAATAACTACTTCTTTAAAGTAGTAGTAACAGAAGAAGTCGCAGCAGAACCATTTACTATGACTCTTGAGACAAGTGCATTAACAGCATTTGCAGCAGGGGCAAAGGCAGATGGTGAAGAAGAAAAGGCTGGAACAGATGAGTACTTTACAGTTGTTTATAGTGCAAAATCAAAAGTAGATTCAAGTAGTAAAACCTTTGAAGATGGTTATGCATCATCACAGAGATTAAATCTTGGTGGAAAAGCAACCACAGAGAAAAATGCAGTAAAATTTACTACAAGCAATCCTTCTTCCGTAAAAGTATGGTGGGTAGAAGGCGGAGATGATAACCGTCAGATGGCAATTTTAAATGCCTCTGGAACAGCAGTTGAAACAACAGACGTAACATTAGCAAAAAATGCAGCATATATCTCTACATTTGAGCTGACAGAGGCCGGAACCTATTATTTAGGTGGCGCTACCAATAACAACTACATTTTCAAAGTAGAAGTAACAGAAACTCCAAACGGATCTGTGAAACCAGCTCGTGCAGACTGGTCAACTGTAGAAGCACCTGTTATTACAAGCGTTGCTTTAAATGCACAGGATGCAAATACTGTAGAAGTAACAGTAAACGCAAACGTTGGTTACGACGGAGCTGACAAAGTTACTGTAGTCATGATGGATGCAGAGGGTAAGGAAGTTGCAACAAAGAGCTCTTCCGCAGAAAAGACAGAGCATGTTTTAAGCTTTGTACCGGAAGCTTCCGGAACCTATACGTTTGCTGCGAAAGCAATTCGTGAAGAGGAAGAAGACAAGGCCGCAGCAGAAACCAAAGACTTTGACTTTACTTTACCACTTGTTGCTCCGAACATTACAGGCGCATTCAACGCAGGTGGCGGACTTGTTGAGGTAGAATGGAACGCAGTAAAAGAAGCTGAAAAATATGAAGTAAGCGTAAAAGATACGGAAATCAGCTACACCACAGAAAATCTGATTCAGACAATTGAAGGTTTGACTGTTGGTGAAACTTACACCATCAATGTTGCGGCAGTAAGAGGCGAAGAAAAAGTAAGCGCTTCTACTGAAATTACAGTAAGCAATGCAAAAGAAGTAAAATGGTATTTCTCTGCATACGGCAGCAGTACTGATACAAAGAATAATGGATATGAAGAGTTAGCAGATGGCAGTGTTCGTGTGTACTCTACCAGTGGCAAAGGAAAGATTGTTCCGGGATCAACGGATGGTATTGCATACTACTATACAACCATTGATCCGGATACCACCAACTTTACCTTATCTGCTACAGCAGTTGTAAATAACTGGACCTTGTCAAATGGTCAGGAAGGCTTCGGTCTTATGGCTTCCGACAGAGCCGGTAAACATGGTGACGGAACTGCATTCTGGAACAACTGCTACATGGCAATTGCTTCAAAGGTAGAATATTTCTATGATACAGCAGCGAAAGAGGTAACAGACGATACAAATGCAGCAAAGATTAGCATGAAGCTTGGTATCGGTTCGCAGGAAAAGGTTGGTGTAACATCTGAAAACCTTGCTGAGTTTGATGCAAGCAATACGGCTGTTATCAATGAGTACTTTAAATCTACCACAACCACATTGGAATCCTCTTGTGGTGCGAACGGTGCAGGTACTTATAATATCATTGGTAATTATAAGGGGACAGAACCAACCGGAACTGTAGAAAACCCTGTAACAGAAATCAAGTTTACGATTCAGAAGAACAACACCGGATATTTTGTAAGCTACACAGATGCAGAAGGTGTGACAACCACACAGAAATACTATGATACAGAGGCATTAAGCCAGATTGAAGAAGACTTAGTATGTGTTGGTTTCTTTGCATCCAGAAATGCAGACATTACCTTCAAGGATATTACATTTACAACCATTGCACCGGAAGATGATGCTCCGGCAGAGGAAAGACCGGTTACATTGGTAACTCCTAACTATGCAGTAACCTCTGCGACTGTAGCAAACAGCGAGAATTACGAGCTTGTATTTGTTGGAAATGCAGACGGTACATTAGTCATTAAGAACAGTGCAGGAAAGGTTCTTCTTACAAAAGAAGATGTAAAGGCAAACGAAAAAGTTACCTTAGGAACAACCTTATCTTATGGCAACAACACTTATGTTGTAAACTTTACACCGGATGCAGATTATGTTCCGGGTGAATACCAGAAGTTAGCTTCCTACGATGCAGTAAGCTTTAAGCATGTGGTAAATTACAAGGTATACGGAGAAGCAGGTTCTTCCCTTTACGTATCACCGAACGGAAAAGCAACTGGTAACGGAACCAAGAAGAATCCATTAGATATTTACACTGCAGTAAAATATGTTCAGGCAGGACAGACCATCGTAATCATGGAAGGTACCTATAACTTAAAGAGTACCGTTAAGGTAGAAAGAGGTATTGATGGTACTGCTGAAAACATGATTTACATGATTGCTGACCCGGAAAGCACTACACGCCCGGTATTCGACTTTGGCGGAAACTGCGCAGGCATGATTCTGGCAGGTGATTACTGGTACTTCAAGGGCTTTGATGTAACCAGATCCGCAGATGCCCAGAAGGGTATCCAGGTATCCGGTAACTATAATGTATTAGACCAGATCAAGACCTATAAGAATGGTAATACCGGTCTTCAGATCAGCAGATACTTAACAACCGATAACTATGAAGAATGGCCGGCATATAACTTAATCCTTAACTGTACCTCTTATGAAAATGCGGATAAGGGTTATGAAGATGCAGACGGATTTGCAGCAAAGCTTACTGTCGGTGATGGAAACGTATTCGACGGATGTGTGGCTCATCATAACGCAGATGATGGTTGGGATTTGTTTGCAAAGGTACAGAGCGGCTCTATTGGAGCTGTTACCATCAGAAACAGTGTAGCCTATAAGAATGGTTATGTCTTAGATGAGAATGGCAATGAGATCAACGCCGGAAACGGTAACGGTTTCAAGATGGGCGGCGACAGCATGCCGGGCGCACATGTACTGGAAAACAGTATTGCATTCTTCAATAAGGCAAAGGGTATTGACTCTAACAGTTGTCCGGATATTAAAGTTTCTAATTCTGTAACATTTGATAACGGAAGCTACAATGTAGCATTCTATACAAATACAGCAGCAAATACAAACTTTGAAGCAGATGGTATTGTTTCTTATAGAAAGCAGGAGATAAAGGATGACAAGTTCAAGGGTGAAGAGCAGCTTAAGTTAGTAGGTTCACAGGATAGCACAAAGGTATACGGAACAACGAACTTCTACTGGGATGTAACTGCAGGTGCTTCTGTAAATACAGCAGGAACCAAGGTAACGGATGCATGGTTTGAATCCCTGATATTTACCGGCATTGACAGAAATGCAGACGGAACCATTGATACCCATGGCTTCCTCGTATTAACCGATGTAGCAGCAGTAAAAGCCGGACTTGGCGGTACTGCTTCTGAGGAGGTTACAGCAGGAACGGAAACCTCAGGAAAGGTTGTTTCAAGTAAATCAGGTGCAACGATTGATGTAATAGTTGATACCGTAGAACAGATCAAGCAGGCAACAAGCGCTTCGGAAGTAAAGAATGTCCTTGCCAATATGATTGCAGGTATTCAGAACATCTGGAACAGCCGCACTCCTGCAGCAGGAACTGCTTTGGCACAGACACCGGCAGCTTCACAGACAAGACAAAGAGCACCAAGAGCAGAGGAACTTCCGGCAGCAGAAGAAAATGTAGAGACACAGGAAGCTTTGAATGAACAGGAAGCTTTGGCAGTAGAAGAAGGGCAGAATACAGAAGTGACGGAAATTAAAGAAGAAGAGACTCCATTAGCCGCACAGTCAGATGCGGTAGCAACACAAAAGAATATGATTCTTCCGATTGTTCTTATCTCTGTTTTCATGCTCCTTGCAGCAGGTGGATTTGTATTCCTGAAAAGAAAAGATATTTTTGAAAAATAAAAAGAGTCAACGATTCTTGTAAGAACAAAAAAATCCGCGGACGCCTTTGTGGTCCGCGGATTTTTATTATAAGCCCAAACTCCTGTGCATATATCCTTGTATCAGCACATAAAAATAGGAACAAAGCGAAATTGGGAAGTGCCGGATGAATACGGAAACCTATTCCAAAGAGGTAGAAATCAAAAAGAAAAAAGTAACAATTACATTGGAATTTCCAGGTATCGTTGACCAAAAGAAAGCACAAGAATTTGGGCATATGCTAAAAACGGTTTATCTGGATAACATACAAAAAAAGGCATTCCTTCAGGCTCCGGGGGAGAATTGTAAAAATGAGCTGGAGGAAGGAAGATGCCGTGAGTAAGAGAGTAAGAACCCTGCTCCGCGTATCCTCGAGACAACAGCTGCACGATGATGATATTCCGATTCAGAGAGCAGAGGCAAAGCAGTACATCGAAAGACAGCCGGGCTGGGTATTTGACAGGGAATATCTGGAAAAAGGCATATCTGCTTATCACAATGGCGTAGAAGACCGGGCGGTGCTGCAGGAAATTATGCAGGACGCCGGAAACAAAGAATTTGACATTCTTTTAGCCTATATGTCTGACAGAATCGGAAGACAGGAGGAGTATTGCTTTTATGTGGCACAACTGAATCGTCTGGGCATAGAGGTCTGGACCATCAAAGACGGGCAGTTAAAAACAGAGGGGCATATCGATAAACTCCTCAACTATATCCGTTTTTGGCAGAACGAGGGAGAATCCAAAAAAACCGGGATGCGGGTGCATGATACCATGGTGGAAATGGTAAAGGATGGCAGGTTTGTAGGCGGAAGGGCTCCCTATGGATATAAGCTGGTATTGTCCGGAGAAATCAGCAACCATGGCAGAGCGCTCCACAAGCTGGTGATTGTACCAAACCAGGCAGAGGTCGTAAGACAAATCTATTCCTATGCGGTAACCCAGGGAATGGGATTTCAAAAGATTGCAAATACACTGAATGAAAATGGGGTTCCCGCACCGATACTGGAAAAATGGAAAGGCGGGACGGTAAGAAGTATTCTGACAAACCCTATTTATATGGGGTATATCGCTTACGACCGAAGAAAAAGCTGCCCCGAAAGCAGCACAAGACTTGACCGGAAGGAATGGATTTATGCTAGGGAACAGAATCCGGAGCTTGTAATTATCTCACAGACGATTTGGGAGAGGGCACAGCAGATACGGGAAGAACGAAAACGAAAGATCCAAATCTCCAGGCAGACTGCCGGGAATTTGTATGAAGAGCAGCATCAGGTGCCAATGTCTACAAGAGGAAGACTGGCACTTACCGGTCTGGTTTACTGCGGATATTGTGGAAAACGCTTAAAGAATACAGGGTATACCAATCATTGGAGGAGTAAGAAAACCAAGGAAGAAAGGGTTTCCTATGTAGGGCGTTATGGATGTCCGAACCATTGCAAGCCAAAAGGTTCCTATTCCCAGGAATATCTGGAATCCATCGTGTTTTCCGTTGTGGAGAGCTACCTGGAGAATTTAAGTGAAATGGATATATCAGGCGAGCTGGAAGCTATGCAGGAACGGCAGAGCAAAGAGGTTCGTCGGGAAATCAAAGATTTTGAGAAAACAATCCACAATCTTGTATCCGATATCGAAACGCTGGAAGAAAAACTGCCGGATGCAATTCGCGGAGATTTTGCCTTTAGCGTAGATCAATTATCTGCTATAATAGGAGAGAAAGAGTCACGGAAAAAAGAAATCGAGATTGCAAAAAAAAGAGCAGAAAAGCAGCTGGAAGAAATTTTGCTACAGAGTGCGAGCTTAAGGCGTTTGGCAGACAGCAGGCCAGAGTGGGGGAGGTTGTTTCGGAAAGCCGATACCCAGACAAAGCAGATGCTGATAGCTGCCCTAATTGAGCAGATCATCGTAAAAGAAACGGAGATTAGAATAACCTTTAAGCTGCGTCTCCATGGGGAGGAAGCGGGTTTGTTACGTGAAAGTATTGGCTTTGCTGTATCGAGGCAGGGGAAAGAACTTTACGATTACATCATCCACAGCCTATGATCATGCATTCACCTATGGACGTTCCATCTATCAGAGTATTTCAACGGTTGTAGAT
Source organism: Agathobacter sp. (assembly GCA_051880175.1). Taxonomy (GTDB): domain Bacteria; phylum Bacillota; class Clostridia; order Lachnospirales; family Lachnospiraceae; genus Roseburia. The sequence continues at coordinate 60,143 of JBJENM010000030.1, forward strand.
GAGATGTTCGAGAATTACCTTGCAAGACCCAATGTTTCGCAGCCAATCCTTACCCAGTATTGTGACGGACAGAAGGTCAGCTGTCCGAACTGGATGACGCAGTGGGGCTCCAAATACCTTGGGGATCAGGGATATTCCGCAATTGAGATTTTGCGGTACTATTATGGTAGCAGCATGTATATTGGCGTTGCGGAAGGCATTTCCGGAATACCGGCATCCTGGCCGGGGTATGATTTATCCATCGGAGCAACGGGAAGCAAAGTGCGGCAGATGCAGGAGCAGCTGGCCAGAATTTCAAGAGCCTATCCTGCAATTCCGAGGATCGCTGCGGATGGAGTCTATGGAAGAAGTACCCAGGAAGCGGTGGAAAAATTCCAATCGGTATTTGGGCTTCCGGTTACAGGGGTAGTGGATTACAATACCTGGTATGAGATTTCCAATATATACGTGGCAGTAACAAGAATTGCGGAATTGCAATAAAAATCGGCAATACAGACGGAGTAAATATGAAAAATTTTAAAATCACAATTGCCTATGACGGCACAAGGTATAAAGGCTGGCAGGTATTAGGAGACAGCACCGCAACCATTCAGGGAAAGCTGCAGAATGTCCTGGAAAGCATTGCAGGTCATCCGGTGGAGGTCATTGGCTCCGGCCGGACGGATGCCGGAGTTCATGCAAAAGGGCAGGTGGCAAATTTTCATATCGAAGATTCATTTACCGGGGAGGAGCTCCTCTCCCGGATGAATCATTATCTTCCGGAGGATATTGCTGTTTTAGATATAGAGGAAGTGGATGAGCGTTTTCATGCCAGATATCATGCAGCAGAAAAAACCTATCGCTACCGGATACATACCGGAACAATCCCAAATGTCTTTGAACGAAAGTATGTATATACCTATTGCGACAGCAGACTGGATACAGACCGTATGAAGGAGGCGGCGAAGCTTCTGATTGGGACTTTTGATTTTGCCGCTTTTTGCGGAAATAAGAAGATGAAAAAGTCTACGGTGCGAACCATCTACAACATCGAAATTTCAGAAAAGGAAAATGAGATTGTCATCGACTACACCGGAGATGGATTTTTGCAGAATATGGTCCGCATTCTGACAGGCACATTGATTGAAGTCGGAGACGGAAGAAAAAATCCAAAGGACGTTGCGGAAATATTAAAGAAAAAGGACAGAAAGCTGGCAGGCTATACCGCACCTGCCCAGGGGCTTATGCTAATGAGGGTGGAATATGGAAAAGTGGGTCGTATATAGCAAGCGGGCAGATTTTAAAGCAATCGGGGAAAAATTCGGAATCGATCAGGTGACGGCAAGAGTTCTTCGAAACCGCGATTTGATAGAGGAGGATGAAATCCGGCTGTTTTTAAACGGAGGCCTGCAGGATCTGTATGATCCGCATCTTTTAAAGGATGCTAAGAAGCTTTGCAGCCTGTTGCTTGAGAAAATTGACAAACAAGCCAAAATCCGGGTAATTGGTGATTATGATATCGACGGTGTGATGTCTTCATTCCTATTAAAGAAGGCATTGCTCCGCATAGGTGCGGATGTGGATGTGGTGATCCCGGACCGCATTGCGGACGGATATGGTTTAAACCAAAAGCTCATAGAACAGGCCAAAGAGGATGGGGTAGATGTGATCTTAACCTGCGATAATGGAATTGCGGCACTTAAGGAGATTGCACTTGCAAAGTCTCTGGGAATGATGGTACTGGTGACGGATCATCATGAAATTCCCTTTACGGAAAAAGATGGGACAAGGGTAGAGTGCGAAAGTATGGCAGATGCAGTGGTAAATCCTCACCAGGTTGCTTGCGCTTATCCCAATAAAAATTTGTGCGGAGCCGGGGTGGTCTGGAAGGTAATCTGCATGTTATATGAAATGAAGCAGATTCCCATGGAAGAGGCCTATGAATTTTTAGAGAACGTGGCTTTTGCCACCGTCGGTGATATTATGAGCCTTACCGGGGAAAACCGTATCTTAGTAAAAGAAGGAATAAAACGAATCCATCATACAAAAAATATTGGTATGAAGGCACTCATTGCACAATGTGGTCTGGAAGAATCAAAAATAGACGCATTTCATTTTGGCTTTGTTTTAGGCCCTTGTATCAATGCCAGCGGCAGACTGGATACCGCAAAAAGAGCACTTGAACTGTTTTTGTGTTCGGATCAAAGAAAAGCTATCGCCATTGCAGATGAGCTTGTGGCGCTAAACGAAGAGCGAAAGGCAATGACACTCCGGGGCGTGGAAGAAGCAAAACGGATGTGTGAGGAAGAAGGATGCAAAGAGGATTCTGTCATTGTATTATATCTTCCGGATGTCCATGAAAGCGTTGCGGGAATCATAGCCGGAAGGATTCGGGAGTATTTTCACAAACCGGCGTTTATTCTGACCGATGCAGCCGAGGGGATAAAAGGATCAGGGCGTTCCATTACGGCATATTCCATGTATGAGGAACTATGCAAATGTCAGGACCTGCTCACAAAATTCGGAGGACATCCCATGGCGGCAGGACTCTCCCTGAAAAAGGAAAATGTGGAGCCTCTTCGGAGAAGGCTCAATGAACAGTGTACATTGAAGCCTGAGGATTTCGAACCGAAAATCTATATTGATGTGCCCATGCCCATGGATTATGTGACGAAGGAGCTGGTATTGGAGCTGCAGCTCTTAGCCCCCTTTGGAAAGGATAATGAGCGTCCGGTCTTTGCGGATAAAGACCTTAAGGTAAGCCGTATGTGGGTGATGGGAAAGAATAAAAATGTATTGAAGCTGAGCCTGATTACTGCAGGAAATATGCCGGTATCGGGAATCTATTATGGGGATATAGAAGCCTTTCTTGATTATTACCGAAATAAATTCGGAAGTATAGAGGTGGAGCATGCCCTGCATGGTATGGAAAATAACCTGCGACTGTCTGTCATATACCAGCCAGCCATCAATTCCTACCGGGGAAATGAGAGCCTTCAGTTTGAGATTCGAAGCTTCTGTTAGGCATAGTAAACTCTTGTAAATTGGCGGAAATCATTGTAGAATTGTCTTGTATTTACGAAAGGCGAAAAGGATGTTTGGAAATAAGAAAAAATTAAGTCAGGAAGAAATACAGAAATTGCAGGATAGCCTGGAAGAAGGCAGACTGCTTTTGGAAGAGCTTTCAAAGCAGCAGGAAGTATTTGAAAGTGACCGGGAGGCAATTGCACAATCCAAGCAGCATCTTACAGAGGATGTGGAGCAGGCGGCACAAAATTCCAGGGATGTTATGGAATACGCAAAACAAAGTGTGCGGCAGGCAGCAGATCTTTCACTTGAATTGGAAGAAAAGGCACATGCTGCGCAGAAGGCATTTGAAGAATATAAAGAGATTTGTAACCAGATCGAAAAGCAGGTAACCGGATGCTGTCAGGCCGTGGAACAGAATAAGCATTTTACGACACCCTCAAAAATTCTTGGGGAACTGTCGGCAGAGCTTAAAAGCCAAAACGAAGGATACATGGAAGAACTGGATGCCATGGGAAATTACGGAAAACAAATGAGTGTCCTTTCTTTAAATGCGGCAATTGAGGCTGGGCGCATGGGAGAAGCCGGAAGAGGCTTTGTAAGCGCAGCAGAAGAGGTGCGTGGCTATGCGAGACAATATGAGAAATCGGTAACGCTTTTAAAAGAGAAAGTCACAAGCTCGGAGGCAAAGATCGATAAGCTGGATGAAAACATTCATCATATCATTTCCTTATTGAAGGATAATAATGTTGCAATCACAAAGCTGATGCGGGACTGCCAGACGCTAAAGAAAACGGTAGAGAGTTCCGGAAATTGTGATTTCTCAAAAGACTTTTGCAGAATCCGGGAGGAAATCGTCGGCATAAAGAATACCCAGGAAGAGATTATAAAGGCGGAAGAAAGAAATCTGATGCAGTATGAGGATATCAGAGGTGAAGTGGAAAGCCAGGAAAGAAATGAACAGGAAATTGCAGACGAGTGGGGGAAAATGTATCTGTCTGTAATCGCATACAGGGAAAAACTATAGGAAGAAAGGATAATGTATAAGATGGAAACAACAAATTTTTCATTTCCATCATCCGATGGAAGAACAACTGTGCATGCAGTAAAGTGGGCTCCGGATAATGGAAAGTTCGATGCAATTTTGCAGATTACTCATGGAATGATTGAGTTCATTGAAAGATATGAGAGCTTCGCAGACTATTTGACCAGTAAGGGGTTCCTTGTTGTGGGACATGATCACATCGGACATGGGGAATCCGTAGTGGATGAAAAAGAGTGGGGGTATTTCGGAGAGCCAAATCCCAGTGATTTGCTGGTATCGGATATGCATACGCTTCGAACCATGATTCAGAAGGAATATCCGGATGTGCCGTATTTTATGATGGGACACAGTATGGGCTCCTATATGCTTCGCAAGTATTTGTCCCTGCATAATGAGAATCTAAATGGTGCAATTATTATGGGAACCGGCTATATCCCGAAAGGAACCACCAATCTGGCAAAAACGGTTGCAAAGTGTATAGCTGCTTTTAAAGGATGGCATTACCGCAGCAAATTTGTGGCGGACTCTGCCTTTGGAAAGCCCTACAAGCGATATGATCTGACAGGAAAAACCTTAAGCAACAGTTGGCTTACAAAGGACGAAGCCATTGTAAAATGGTACTATGAACAGCCAAAATGCAGCTTTATGTTTACATTAAACGGATATATGGGATTGTTTGAAGCAGTAGAGTGTGCATGCAGTCCGGAATGTGTGGAAAAGTATCCAAAGAATCTTCCTGTTTTTATTGTGTCCGGAACCGATGATCCGGTTGGAGACATGGGAGAAGGTGTGATGAAAGTTTACCATATGCTGAAAGCTGCAGATATGGAGGATGTTACATACAAGCTTTATGAAAATGACCGGCATGAAATATTAAATGAGACGGATAAAGAAAACGTATATGCGGACATTTTTTCCTGGATGAATATCCGGAAATGAATTTAAAATTTTCTTTTTGGATTTGTATTCCAGAATGAATTTGCATATTTGAATCAGAACCCACTCTCGTTCGTAAAAAGCGTAGCGGTACTAAATTCGCAATAAATTGCTCATTAAGTGCCGACGCTTTTTAAACGTTCTGATTCAAATAGCAAAATTCATTCTGAGGAATACAAATTCGAAATGGGAGATTAAAAAACGTCTGCCGCAGTTAAATCTGCGGTAGACGTTTTTTCTCTTGTACTCGTTCTTTTTCTGCAAAAATGGAAGCCCAGTTTGTCTGGTAAACAATCTTGTTCATAACAAAAGCAAGAAGAAATGCGGTAAGTACATCAAATACGGAATGCTGCTTTACAAACATGGTAGAAAGAATAATGCTTGTTGCCAGGACTCCTGAGATGATTTTTGCTCTCTTATGATTTCCGAAGGTCTCACTTTTTGATACGGCAAGGTGGATTCCGATGGAGTTATACACATGAATACTCGGAAACAGATTCGTTGCGGTATCGTGGGAATATATAAACTGACATAAGGTGGTAAAAATATTATTCCGGGTAAAATATGGCGGCCTTAGGTAATGACCGTTGGGATAAATGCTTGAAACAATCAGAAAAACAGTCATCCCGGTAAACAGGAAGGCGCACAACCGATAAAAGTCCTGCTTGTTTTTCAGAGCAAAGTAAACGACACCCCATGCAACATATCCAAACCACAAAAGGTATGGGATGATAAAAAATTCGCAGAATGGAATCAGATTATCAATGGGTGTATGTATCACATGAAAATATCGGGTCACGGAATGTTCAATTCCATAAAACCAAATCAAATAAATCGGAAAATATAAAAGCAACCATAAATGCTTGTAATCCTTCTGACGCTTCATGATATTACCTCAAAAAATGTACAAATTATTTTATTCAGATGTTGCAGATTATAGCACTACGGTTTTCCAAAAACAATGCATGTAGGGAATTCTTTAAGAAAAATTAAGAATGTCAAAAGAATTTTCTCATTCTGCTATTGTGTGTTTGTAAAACTCCCATTTCGGAAATGTGTCCCCAAATGAATTTGCATATTTGAATCAGAACCCACTCTCGTTCGTAAAAAGCGTAGCGG
>JBJENM010000031.1:0-19342 GCA_051880175.1 Agathobacter sp.
ATTATTGAGCTTGACGGGTATTTTACACTTTATTTGCTGCAAAAGTCAGGTTATAGGAAAATGTTGGAAAATATATGCGAATATCATTCGATATAGTAATATTTGACAACGAAAGGAATTCGCAATATTATGAAATATGTAGCTTGTAGCTAAAATTAATGTTGAATCGTGTAGTCATTTGGAATATGATATGCATGTCGACAAATATAGAATCTCGAGAGGTAAACTATGAACGAAAATATGATTGGAAGAGAAATTAGCGGCTGCGAATCTTTAATCATGAAAATTGTGTGGGATTCCAAAGAAGATATCTCTACACCGGAATTAATTGATGAGCTTCGCACTCGGTATGGTAAGGATTATGCACGTACAACAGTAGTTACGTTTGTACAGCGTTTGGCGGAAAAAGGCTTTGTCTCTACCTACCGTAAGGGAAGAACATCCTATGTGCATGCACTGCGCGATGAGAAGGAGTATACCGAGAAAATCGTCCAGGATACAGAAAAATTCTGGTTTTCAGGAAATGCTCCTAAGTTTTTTGCTGCATTGTGCAATACAAAAAAACTTTCAAAAAAGGAGATCGAACAGATCAGGGAGACCTTGGATGGATTGGACGATTAACCTGACGTATGCAGTCATAACGACCAGCATCACAGGAGCATTTTTGTTCGGCTTTTGGTATGGAATCGGAAGATTAATGGAATATACCGGCTTCTTAAATGTGATTTATGAAATGATGAAGGCGGTTTTGCTATTTTGGTATTTGCCGATAGTTTACATTGTGTTGGCCTATGAGAACACTCACAATATCTATTTTGGCGGATTTTTGTTTGTCGGTACACCTGCCATCTGGCTGTTTTGCAGAATTTTCAGTGTGATCTGGTTGTTGGGTGTCGGACTTTTATTGGTTCGATACGCTGTTAAGGTTTGGAGTACTCGAAGAACATATAAATATGCGATATTCTGTGATGGCTGGGAATATGACTATTTTGAGGAAATCTGCAAAGAGTTGAATATCAAAGCAGGAAAAGTGGAGCTTGTGCAGGATATCCACGAGGAGATTCCAAAGATTGTCGGAGTAATCAAACCCATGATTGTGCTTCCGGTAAAAGAATATACCAAGGCAGAGCTTCGGGTTATTTTTATACACGAGCTTACTCATTACAAACAGAAGGACCTGTGGCTGATTTATTTTTCAGAGTTGGCAAAATGCTTTCATTTTTGCAATTACTTTGTCTGGAAATTTTCTAAGCAGGTACAATACTGGGGAGAGTATGCCTGTGACTATGATTCGGTTCCAAGAATCGGAAGTCTTTCATCTTATTTTGAAGTGATTGCCACGATGGCGATTGAGAAGGACAATCGTGGTATTTTAGCTGCACATCTGGTGGAGAAGAAGGTTGATTTGGTTGACCGCATGGAACGAATGAAAAGGAGTTACATGATGAAAAACAAATCGAAATTAAAAGCTGGACTGCTTGTAGCAGCAATGATGATCATGAGCACATGCTCAGTATCTGCGGCAACGGTAACCGCAGGAAATGGATATGTAAAGGCATTCTTTTCGACTGCTGTAGAGGAAAAAGAAGCAGAGATTGCTTCGGCTTTAGCTTTGGCAAAAACGACTACATCTGACGAATTTGTAGAGTATGAAGAGGCAGGTTTTGCAGAGGGTGTAACAGTTGAAGTTGGGGAAGTGAATCGGTCGAGAAGCGCAACCGCGTTTGACTGGACCATCGGTAAAAATGCTGCAAAGAAATCGGATAATTTTTCGGCGTCATCAGGTGGTGTGATTGCTGTAACAGTAATGGGAGATTCTAACGTTACATATAAAGCTGGAATTATTGAACCGGATGGGACGCTTCGTTATGTGAATTCCAGTAATGGAAGTGCATATCATCAATTTGCATTAGACCAGACAGGAACCTATAGTGTATATGTTCAGAATCAAACAAGCGGAACGATTACAGTAAGCGGTTCCTATATTGTTAGATAGCAGTTATTCTAAGTAGTGGTTATTCAAAAAATGGTAAGAGGATAATTGATGTAAGTGCCTTATATGCAATTTGAATATCCCCGGAAATGCGCATGAAGAATGCGCATTTCCACATAAAGAAATAACTACAATATTAGTCATATAAAATAAGATACCAGATAATAATTTCAATAGTCAGAATGAATCATAAGCAGTAACTACAATAGAAAACAACGACAATAATAATTCATGTAATTCCTTATTCATTCAATATAGATTATAGTTTTGTTTAGATATCAATTTAGTAAAGATGTTGATTTAGTAAAGATATTGGTTCAAGCAGTAGTTTGATGAGTTTGAATACAAAAAGTATGCCGGAGGGCTGTAACTACCATTTAGGTACTTGCAGACTGTCCGGCATACTTTTTTATCATTTTTTCTTTTTGTATGTTTTCGAAGGGTAAATTTTTGCTGGTACCTAAAATTCGTTAAAAAGAGGCACTTTTTGGCCTTTTGAGAGGCGAATTGTATGATTTTAAGGGGTTGATTTTTGCCTGTACCTACAAAACAGGCAATCCTTAGGTATAGCGAAAAATTGACCTAGTGAAATCATACAATTTGCCGAAATTAAGCCGCGAAACACGGCTTTTTTCAAAGAAATTAGGTACCAGCAAAAATTCATATGCCAAAACTATACAATGCATACAATGCATACAATGCAGAGCACACAATGCAAAGCTCACGATACAAGGCACATCATACAAGACTCCATACAAGATACTTAGAGCATACAAAACACAATATAGCAATGATACACTATTGACAAAAGTGTATCATTGCTATATTATATGATTGAAAAAATTCAAGAAAGGAGGAGTTTGGATGGAGGAAGTAATTTCTTTCGTCCTGCATAGAATACATGACATAGTTGAAAATGGCACATACGGAGAACACTATATAGTATGTATGGATCGGGAAAAGAATAAAGCATTGCGACGAAATTATTGTGTCACAGATTCTGAGGTGCAGGACATTTTAAGACATTTAGAGAAGGCGGATTTCATAGAAAGCCGCAAGAGTAATCATGAATGGTTCCCTGAGGATACGGTCTATATTTTTGAGAAATATGTAAAGCTAAGACCGCGATTTGTAGAGGAAGCAGAAGAAGAGATAGTAAAATTATACATTAAGATTGTTTTGGCGGATGATGCGCCAATGTTTGTGATTTCATTACATGAAGCAGAATATTAACTAATAAAGCTAAAGATAGAAAATAAGGGATGCATATGTTGAAATCTGTAGGTTTTTTGCAGACTTCGACAAGATATGCATATCTAGAAATATACGATAGGTTAAGTGAAAAAATGTACGATATGTTAACTGAAAAGAGGAGGAATACTATGATGGAAAGGAGAAAAGAGATATTATGTGCATGTTGTCGAAAGTTAGTTCCATATGAGATTCAAGTGCGAAAGGAAAAAATATCCGTAAAGGATACGGAGATTGAGTATGGCGAAAAATATGGTGTTTGCTTGATCTGTGGAAATGAATTGACTATTCCGGGGTTAGATGATGAAAATGAAGCAAAAATTGAAGAAATTTATCGCCGGAAAAACGGATACATAACAATCAAAGAGATTAATCAAATCTTAGAAAAATATAGAGTAGAGAAAAGACCGTTATCAAATTTATTGGGATGGGGAGAACTGACCATCACGCGTTATCTGGATGGACAGCTTCCGGGGAAAAAATATTCGGATATATTAATTCAACTCTTACATAGTGATTCCGTCATGGAAGAATACCTTGAAAAAAACAAAAAAAATATCACTGAAAAGGCATACGAAAAAATCAAAAGCACAATTGAAAAACGGAAACAATTATATAGTACAACAACAGTTGCGGAGCGTATGGCAATCTATATGATTAGTTCGGGTTACGAAATTACGAATCTGTTTTTGCAAAAATTGTTATATTACATAAAAGGTTTCGGTTACGTTTTCTATCAAAAAGATATACTGGATATGACCTGCGAGGCCTGGGTAAATGGTCCGGTTTTTCCGATGATTTATGAGAAATACAAGGAATTCGGAAAAGAGATTTTATCCTGCGAAAATATTGAGTATGAGGTAAGCTCTCTTTTAGATGAGAAAGAAAAAGCTTTGGTTGATTATGTCTTGAATATATTCGGAAAGTATAATGGTTGGACCTTGCGTGAGTTCACCCATAGGGAAAAGCCGTGGCAGAGTGCCAGGGAAGGTTTTGAAGAAAATGAAAGATGTAACAATGCGATAAGTGATGAAGTAATTCGTACATATTTTATGGAAGTGGATAAGAAATTTGATTTGAAAAAATCGGATGGCGTTTTAGCGTATATCAATTCCCTGGATGTGTTGAATTGAGCGTATGTAGTTATCTAAATTAGTGGGATTGGATAAGTAAGCGGTAAAAATTAAAAATAATGTTTTTATAATATTGGTTCAAGCAGTAGTTTGATGAGCTTGAACACAAAAAGTATGCCGGAGGGCTGTAATTACCATTTAGGTATTTGCAGACTGTCCGGCATACTTTTTTATCATTTTTTCTTTTTGTATGTTTTCGAAGGGTAAATTTTTGCTGGTACCTAAAATTCGTTAAAAAGAGGCACTTTTTGGCCTTTTGAGAGGCGAATTGTATGATTTTAAGGGGTTGATTTTTGCCTGTACCTACAAAACAGGCAATCCTTAGGTATAGCGAAAAATTGACCTAGTGAAATCATACAATTTGCCGGAATTAAGCCGCGAAACGCGGCTTTTTTCAAAGAAATTAGGTACCAGCAAAAATTCATATGCCAAAACCATACAAATCATTTCTCAATCCTCCACTTCTTTCGGTATTCGGAAGCGGTGCATCCCTCCAGCTTGCGAAAGACCTTATTAAAGTAGCTGGCATCCGCAATTCCGCAGGAGAGGGCAATCTCTTCGATGGAGGAATCGCCATAGCGGAGCTGCTCCTTGGCGTTTGTGATGCGCTTGATCAGAATGTAGGAGACGATTGTGGTTCCGTATTCTTTTTTGAATTCCCTGCTGAGATAGAATTTGCTGATGAAAAAGTGTTCTGCAAGAAAGTCTAATGAGATTTCCTCGGTGTAGTGTTCGTCTAAGTAGGCGATGATTTCCCGAAGCTTTTGAGAGAGTGCAGAAGTTGGCTGATCGGAATCCGGAACTTCTGTTGAAATCGTAGTCAGTATCTGGGTAATCTCATTGGCTGCCAGAATATCTGTATTTTCATTTCTGTTTTCGTGTAGAGATAATAAGGTCTGAACAGAAGTAGTCAGCTCTTGCACGGAGGTTGGTGTAAAGTGCCAGAAGTTGTGTTCTGCAAAATAGTTATAATATCCTTCTGCAGAGGGACCGTTAAAGTGAATCCAAAGAAGCTCCCAGGGATCATCGGCGCTGCTGATATGAGAGTATTCGTTCCGGCAGTCTATATAAAAGCAATCCCCCTGGCGGGCATTTACGCGTTCACCCTTATAGGTAACAGTTCCACTCCCGGACAAGATAATCATAAAAAGGTAGGATTCCAAACCAAAGCGGCGGCTTAGATGGGGTTTTCTACTTTTTAGATAGCCGGCCTCCTGCACATAGAAAAAGTGCCTTTTGGTAAAAATAGACGGAGTACAAATGACTCTTCGGGTTTCTGTGGCCTCTGAAGTTTTGTAATTTTCAAATAATAATTTATCCATAGCAAGATAATACCATTTTTAGGCAAGATATTCAATTGAAAACGTGATATAATTATACTATCTTACTATTCGGAATATGAAAATCCCATTTCGGAAATATGTTCCCGAATAAATTTGCATATTTGAATCAGAACCCACTCTCGTTTGTAAAAAGCGTAGCGGCACTAAATTCGCAAGCGCTTGCTCATTAAGTGCCGACGCTTTTTAAACGTTTTGATTCAAATAGCAAAATTCATTCCTAGGAACACATTTCCGAAATGGGATATATGAAACAGAAAAAATAAAAAATTGTATATGTAAAAGGAGAGAACTATGAAAACAGCTTTAATTACCGGTGTAACAGGACAGGACGGAAGCTACCTGGCAGAGCTTCTTTTGGAAAAAGGATATGATGTACATGGTATGGTACGCCGTTCCTCTGTGGAAAAGAGAGAGCGTATTGATCATTTGAATGGAAATCCGAACTTCCATTTACATTATGGTGATCTTGCAGATTCTATGAGTCTTGTTAAAATCATCGGTGCAGTCCGCCCGGATGAAATATATAACTTAGCAGCTCAGTCCCACGTTCAGGTAAGCTTTGATGTGCCGGAGTACACGGCAGATGTTGTTGCGACAGGAGTTCTTCGTGTTCTTGAGGCTGTTCGTGTATGCGGATTGGAAAAGACCTGCCGCATTTATCAGGCTTCCACCTCTGAATTATATGGAAAGGTTGAGGAGGTACCGCAGCGTGAGACCACTCCGTTCCATCCATACAGCCCTTATGCAGTTGCAAAACAGTATGGCTTCTGGATCGTAAAGGAGTATCGTGAGGCTTACAACATGTTCTGCTGCTCAGGTATCTTATTCAACCATGAGTCAGAGCGCAGAGGCGAGACCTTTGTTACCAGAAAAATCTCTCTTGCGGCAGCCAGAATTGCCCAGGGAAAACAGGACAAGTTATATCTTGGAAATCTCTCTTCCCTTCGTGACTGGGGCTATGCCAAGGACTATGTGGAGTGCATGTGGCTGATTTTACAGAATGATAAGCCGGAGGATTTCGTTATCGCAACCGGCGAGCAGCATTCTGTTCGTGAATTCTGTGAGTACGCATTCCGTGAGGCAGGAATCGAGTTAGAGTTTAAGGGCGAAGGAATGGATGAAGTAGGTATCGATAAGGCAACAGGAAAAGTTGTTATCGAGGTATCACCGGAATTCTACCGTCCGACAGACGTTGTAAACCTTTGGGGAGATCCTACAAAGGCAAAGACACAGCTTGGCTGGAACCCGACCAAGACAACATTTGAAGAGTTAGTTAAGATTATGGTAAGACATGACATGGAGCTCGTAGCAAAGGAAAACTAAGAGGAAAGCCAGAGTACCAAAAATCAGGAGATAGAAAAGTCATGATGGAGAAAAATGCAAAAATTTATGTTGCAGGACACAGAGGAATGGTTGGTTCTGCAATTGTTCGTGAATTGAACAGACAGGGATATCATAACATCATTACCCGCACTCACAGTGAACTGGATCTGTGCAGACAGCAGGATGTGGAAGAGTTTTTCGCAAAGGAGAAACCGGAGTATGTATTTCTCGCAGCAGCCAAGGTTGGCGGAATCGTTGCAAACTCTGAGGCTCTTGCGGATTTTATGTATTACAATATGACATTGGAGATGAATGTGATTCATTCTGCATGGCAGAATGGCTGCAAGAAGCTGGAGTTCCTTGGATCTTCCTGCATCTATCCCCGTATGGCTCCCCAGCCGATGAAGGAGAGCTGCTTACTTACCAGCGAGCTTGAGAAGACCAATGAAGCCTATGCCCTTGCAAAAATCAGCGGTTTGAAATACTGCGAGTTCTTAAATAAGCAGTACGGAACGGATTACATTTCTGTCATGCCCACAAACCTTTACGGACCGAATGACAATTATCATCCGACCCACAGCCATGTGCTTCCGGCATTGATCCGCCGGTTCCACGAGGCTAAGGAGCAGAATCTTCCTTCTGTGACCTGCTGGGGAGACGGTTCTCCGCTTCGGGAGTTTTTATATGTGGATGATCTTGCAAACCTATGCGTATTTTTGATGAACAATTACAGTGGCGATGAGACGGTAAATGCAGGAACCGGGAAAGAGCTTACCATTAAGGAGCTTACCGAGCTTGTGGCAAAGGTCATCGGATACGAGGGAGAAATTCTCTGGGATACCTCTAAGCCAAACGGAACGCCGAGAAAGCTTCTTGATGTATCAAAGGCAGAAAAGTTAGGATGGCATTATATGACGGAACTGGAAGATGGAATCCGTCTGTCCTATGAGGACTTTTTAAATAATCCTATGCGTGCGGAGCGCTAAAAGTAAAAGAGGTATACTGTGGCGAATACGATTCTGGATAAGATAAGAACTTCAGACAATGTAGAGGAACTGCTTACTGGCGAATATGACAGTGAGCTTCTTTTGCAGTTGTCTCATATGCGGAAAAATCTGATTGAATGGATTGATTTTGAAAAAAGTGAGAGCGTACTGGAAATCGGTGCGGGCTGTGGGACAATTACCGAAATGCTGGCACAGCGTGTAAAAAGGGTAGTTGCGGTGGAAGCAGATCCGGATTATATGGAGGTAAACCAGTATCGCAACCGCAAATGGGACAATCTGGTTTTTGCGAAAAAATTAGATGACGTGCAGGAAAAATTTGATACGATTGTGCTGATTGGTTTGTCAGAGTGCAGTGTAAAGTTTCAGGCTTCCCCGGAGGAACTGATTGCTTTTGCAATGAAGCATCTTAAGGAGGATGGGCGCCTGATTCTTGCAATGGACAATAAGTACGGCTTAAAATTCTGGGCCGGGGCTAAAAATCCAAACACAGACCAAAATTTCGATACGATTTCCGGAAGAACGCAGGAGCTGTCACTTACAGAAATTTACAAGCTTCTGGAAGAACAGGGAAGCAAAACGATTGACTGTTACTATCCTTCTGAGGACTATCGGCTTCCGATTGAAATTTTTTCGGAGAAATATCCGATCAAAGAGGGGAGTATTACAGGTAATACGAGAGCATATGTTTCGACACGGTACCAATTGTTCGAGGAGCCGTTGGTGGCGGATGAGCTGTGCAGGGATGGAATGTTTGCACAGTTTGCAAATTCCTTCCTTTTCCTTGTGAACGGCAGGAATAAGGATGTGCTCTATACAAAGTATAATTCGATACGAAGCCCAAAATTCCAGTTGAGGACTTCCATCAAGGAGGCCGATGGGGTGCGGTATGTTGAAAAGGCACCGATGGTGGAGGCTGCATATGAGCATGCCATGCAGATGCAGGAAAACAGAAAGCTTCTGCAGAAGGTTTATTCCGATATTCGCTTGGTGGATTGTGAGAAAACAGAAGCCGGCCTTAAATTTCCTTTTGTAAAAGGAAAGCCTATTGTCCGCTTTTCGGAGGAAAAGGTATCGGATCTTTCCGGCTTGGTTGAACAAATCAAGCTGGCTTTTGATGTGATTTTTAAGATGAATCCAGAGAATCTCGTCCCATTTGTAATGACGGAGGAGTTCCAGAAAATGTATCCGGACTGCAGACCGGAGGAGGGCTGCGAAGCCTATGCCATTTCTAATCTGGATTCGATTCTCAGCAACTTTGTCATAACAGAGTCCGGGGAAGTATTTTGCCTGGACTATGAGTGGGTGGCAAATTCCCCTGTCCCGGTCAATTATGTAAAATACAGAAGTCTCCTTTATATTTTTCATGAGAATCAGGGGATTTTTGCACCTCTTACGACGAGAGAGCAGCTGCTTTCTCTGTTTGGCATTGAGGGGGATGAGCTTTTACTCTATGACCGGATGGAATATCAATTCCAGCAGTATGTTCATGGCAAAAATCTAAAGTATAATTACCTGCAGTTTTATGAGAAGCCAAGCATCCGATGGGAAGAATTAAAACCCGAGGGAATGCAGGAAAAACTGGATGAGTATGCCGGTAAAATAAAAGAAAAAGATGTGCATATCGGAAATCTGGAGCATATCAATGAGAGCAAGGACAAGCTGATTCTTGAAAAAGAGAAGGAGCTTGAAAGCGTGAAAGCAGATACAACGGATGCACATAATCTGCTTCAGGCACAAAACGATTATATCGAAAAAATCAAATATTATAAAAAGAGACCTGTTCAGGCCGTTTGGGACAAGATGTCATCCAGACTTTGGGCAAAGAAGAATAATCCCTGGGCATCCATGAGCCCTGAGCAGATTGAAGCGATTCGTGCTAAGCAACGGAAAAAATTCGATGGACGGGATTTCGCATATGAAAATATGATGGAATATCTGGAGGCTTTGGATACGGCGGAGGAGGTTTTTTCATACCAACCGCTGATTTCGATTCTTGTCCCTGTATACAATGTTGCAGATGAGTATCTGATTGCATGCATTGAGTCTGTCCGAAGCCAAACCTACAAGAACTGGGAGCTATGCATTGCAGATGATTGTTCGACGCAAAAGAGCGTAAGAGCGGTTCTTGAAAGGTATGAAAATACGGAAAAAATAAAAATATGTTATCGTACAGAAAATGGTCATATTTCAAAGTGTACCAATTCTGCACTGGAGATGGCTACCGGTGAATTTGTAGGATTTTTGGATTGCGATGATCTGTTAAGTCCAAATGCTTTATATGAAATCGTGAAGGCTTTAAATGAAAATCCAAAGCTGGATTTTATATACAGTGATGAGGACAAGATCCGTGCAGACGGAAGCGGCCGCCATAATCCGCATTTTAAGCCGGACTGGTCGCCGGATACGCTGATGTCCTTTATGTATACCAGCCATTTTAGCGTTTATCGAACCAGCATTACCAGAGAGCTTGGTGGATTGCGTACGGAGTGTGATGGCACCCAGGATTATGATTTTACCCTTCGATTTACAGAAAAGACATCGAACATCGGGCATGTTGCCAAGGTCCTTTATCATTGGAGAGAAATTGAGGGTTCTACTTCCGGTTCGATTGAAGCAAAGCCATATGTGTATGCTGCGCAGAAAAAGGCAAAGGAAGACGCTTTGGCAAGACGTGGGCTTCAGGGCGTTTTGACCCAGGAAGGCAATCAGCTTCGAGTGACCTACCTTCCAATAGGAAATCCAAAGGTCAGCATTATCATTCCTTCCAAGGACAACTATAAGATTTTAAAGAGAGCAATAGAGTCTCTGGTAGCCGTTACCGAGTACAGCAATTACGAAGTTATTCTGGTGGATAACGGCAGTTTGGATGAATGCCGCAGGCAGTATGAGCAGGTGATGGAGGAAGCAAGAGCGAAGAAGCCGGACTGTACATTTTGCTATCATTACGAGAAAATGCAATTTAATTTCTCCCATATGTGCAATTTGGGAGCAGAGCTTGCCACCGGTGAGTATTATCTGTTTTTAAATGATGATATTGAAGTCCTGTATCCAAACTGGCTGTCTGTCATGGTAGGGCAGGCACAGGTGCCCCATAGCGGGGCGGTTGGCGCAAAGCTTTATTATCCGAATTCCAAAAAAATCCAGCATGTGGGAATCGTTAAGATTGAGGATGGACCATCCCATGCATTCTGCGGACTGGAGGACAGGGGCTTTTATTATTTCGGACGCAATTGTATTGATTTTGACTATATTGCGGTGACCGGTGCCTGTCTTGCCGTTTCAGCAGAAAAATTCCATCAGGTCGGCGGGTTTGAGGAAGGACTTCCGGTGGCTTACAACGACGTGGATCTGTGCTTTAAGCTGTTGGAAGCAGGTTATTTTAATGTTGTAAGAACCGATGTCATCCTGTATCACTACGAATCTGTCAGCAGGGGGTATGATTTCTTAGATAAGCAGAAGTTTGAGCGTCTTGTGAGAGAACGTAACAAGCTTTATCAAAGACATCCGGGGCTTGCCAAGAGAGATCCTTTTTACAGTCCGTATCTTGCACCGCACCGGGTGGATTATACGTACAATTCTGACATTGTATACAACAAAGAAATCCAGCCGGTCTCAAATGTAGTGCCGGGCTTTTATCAGCATTTACATGTGGATAAGCTTCAGGCTGATGAGGACTTTGTATTCCGGGGCTGGATCTGGGATGAAAAATGTGAAAATAATAACGCCTGTGATTATATCATTCGTTTGGAGCATATGGAAAATGACCGGACTGTAGAAGAACGATTTTTTGATACGGTAAAGATATATCGCCCCGATGTGGGAGATTGTTTTCCGCAAAGAGCAGATTTGGACTATATTGGATTTAGCTGTAGAATAAAACGGGAATTACTTGCAGATGGAATGTACTATGTCAGTGTGATTTCTGTATCAAAGAAGGCTACCGTATATCGTGTCGCATGGCCGGTAAAGGTGTACAGAGAAGGAAAAAATGATGAATCCTCTTTATTTGTGTAATAAGGCAGTAAGCAAGCTGGATGAGAAGCTTGCGAAAAGAGCTGTAACAGACCGTGAAGAAGTTGAAAAAAAGAGAGCAGAATATCGAAATCTCTATGAGAGCAGAACCTGTATCGTGGAGGAAGAGGAGCAGGAACCCCTGGTGGAATTACAGTGGAAACCGTTGATCTCCATTCTTGTTCCGGTATATAACGTGGCAAACGAGTATCTTACAGCATGTATTGAGTCTGTAAAGGCGCAGACCTACGACAACTGGGAGCTTTGTCTGGTGGATGATTGTTCTCCCATGGAAAGTGTAAGGGAAACGTTAAGAGGATATGAAGGTCAGGAGCGCATCAGGATTTCATACCGTACAGAGAATGGCAATATCTCGAAATGCACAAATACTGCTTTGGAGATGGCTGCCGGTGAATATGTGGCCTTTTTGGACTGTGATGATATCATTACCGAAAATGCTTTGTATGAGATGGTCAAGGCTGTGAATGAAAATCCGAATCTGGATTTTGTTTATAGCGACGAGGATAAGATTATGGCAGATGGCTCCTATCGCCACATGCCTCACTATAAGCCGGATTGGTCTCCGGACACCTTTATGTCCTTTATGTATACGAGTCATTTCAGTATGTATCGTACCTCTATTGCGAAACAGATCGGTGGATTCCGCTCGGAGTGCGACGGTGCACAGGATTACGATTTTACACTTCGTTTTACGGAGCAGACAAAGGAAATCGGACATGTGCCAAAGATTCTGTATCACTGGAGAGAGATAGAAGGTTCCACTGCCGGTTCTACAGAGGCAAAGCCTTATGTGGTAGCTGCCCAAAAAAAGGCAAAGGAAGATGCGGTTTTAAGAAGAGGGCAAAAGGCGGAGCTTGCGCTGATTCCTGAGATCAATCAGTTACGTGTCATTTATCAGGTGCAGGGGAATCCGAAGGTTAGCATTGTTATTCCGTCAAAGGATAATTATGATATTTTAAAGCGCTGTGTGGAGTCTTTGATTTCCCTTACCGCATATAAGAACTATGAGATTATTCTTGTAGATAACGGAAGCGCAGACGAATGCAGGAAACGCTATGAAGAGCTTGCTGATTCTTCCGGAAAAAGGATGATGGGTGATTTTATCTATCATTATGAGAAAATGGATTTTAATTTTTCCCACATGTGCAATCTTGGGGCAGGGCTTGCTACCGGTGAGTATCTTTTATTCCTGAATGATGATATTGAGATCATAAATGAGGACTGGCTTACGATTATGCTGGGACAGGCACAGCTTGACCATGCAGGGGCAGTCGGAGCCAAGCTTTACTATCCGGATTCCATGAAGATTCAGCACAGTGGAGTGATTAAAATTGCCGATGGTCCGGCCCATGCCTTTGGCCGTATGGAGGATGATAAGTTCTACTATTTTGGACGAAACCGTTTGGATTTTAATTATCTTGCAGTAACCGGGGCATGTCTTCTTGTGGCTACGGAAAAATTCAGACAGGTGGATGGATTTGAAGAGGGACTTCCGGTTGCCTATAATGACGTAGATTTGTGTTATAAGCTCTATGAAGCAGGATATTATAACGTAGTACGCAACGATGCCATTCTGTATCATCATGAATCCATCAGCAGAGGCTACGATTGGATGGATCCGAAGAAAAAGGAACGTCTGGACCGGGAAAAGGAAAAATTGTACGAAAGACATCCCGGCTTTGCTGATTATGATCCATTTTACAATATCCAGCTTGCTCCGCATGCAACCGATTTTTCCTTCAATATGGAACAAATTTTCTGCAAGCAGGTCGAAATCCCAAAGAATATCAAAAACAGTATGCACCAGCAGGGGCACATTGAGCATGTGGTTGTGGATGAGCATGTGGCGATTACGGGTTGGCTGTTCGACCGCAAATGGAAGAATAATAACGCTACCAGACATTTGATTTTGTTAGAGAGAATGGAAGGGAAAAAGGTAGTCGAAAGAAAGGCATATGAGGCAATTAAGCGTTTTCGTGTAGATGTGGGGGATCTGTGCCCGGAACGGGCAGATGTGGATTTCTCCGGCTTCTATTGCAGAATAAACGGGGATGATCTGGGAGATGGAACATATCGACTGAAGGTAATTTCCATCGGAGAAGATGTGACCTGCTATTATCATCCGGAAATCATGAGATTTGAGAGTGTAAAAGGATAAGTATGAAGATTACTCCAAAGCTGATCATAAAGGGAGTTCGGTATCTCAAGCATTATGGGTTTAAAGAATTCCTGATTCGTTTCAAGGAAAAACAGCAAAGGGAGGACATCCCTTATGAGCCGTGGTACGAGAAGCATAAGGCGACCTCCGAACAGCTTAATAAGCAAAAAAAGACAGCGCTAAAGTGGCTTGAAAAGGAAACTCAGGCACCGAAAATCAGCATTGTTGTTCCGTTGTATCATACACCGGAACGTTTTTTGCGTGAGATGATTGCATCGGTTCTGGCTCAAAGCTATCCGAACTGGCAGCTGTGTCTTGCGGATGGAAGCGACCGGATCGATGATACTGTTGTCGTGGAAAAAGGACAAAAACCTGCGATGTGTCCGGACGATGGGCTTCATGCGGTGATTCGAGAGTATATAAAGGATGAGCGTATTTGCTACGGACTTATTCCGAAGAATCTTGGAATTGCGGGAAATACCAATGCCGCTCTTACCATGGCGGATGGGGATTATATTGCGTTTCTGGATCACGATGATGTTCTTGCGCCGGATGCCTTATATGAGGCTGTGCTTCTGATGCAGCAGGGCTGCGACATGATCTATACGGATGAAGACAAGATCGATGCCCTGGGAGAGCATCATTTAGAACCACATTTTAAACCGGATTTTAATGAGGACCTGCTTCGCTCAAACAACTATATTACGCATTTTCTGTTGGTAAAAAGGGAACTGTTAGAGCAGGTCGGAAATCTGGATGCATCCTTCGATGGAGCCCAGGACTACGATTTTGTACTCCGGTGTTCGGAAAAGGCAAAAAAAATCGGACATATTCCGAAAATCCTGTATCACTGGAGAACACATCAGGATTCCACTGCCGGGGACCCGTTTTCCAAGCGCTATGTGGTGGATGCCGGAAAGCGTGCCATTGAAGCCCACATCCGCCGAATGGGGGAAGAGGCAGAGGTTACACCGACAAAACAGATCGGTTTTTATATGACGGATTATCAGGTAAAGGATAATCCCCTTGTTTCCATTATCATTCCCAACAAGGATGAGGTGGACAGCTTAAAAAAATGTCTGGCTTCCATCGAGAAGTCCACGTACCGGAATTATGAAGTGATTGTGGTGGAAAACAACAGCTGTGCACAGACCTTTTCCTATTATGAGAAGATTGCTCCTGGGTACGAAGGCACTCTGCGGGGCGGACAGCGCATCTGCGTTGCGGTCTGGAAGGAAGGCTTCAATTATTCGAAGCTTAATAATTTTGGCGCAAAATTTGCCAGGGGAGAATATTTTGTCCTGTTGAATAACGACATTGAGATTATCTCAAGGGACTGGCTGGAACGTATGGTTTCGAACTGCATGCGAAGGAACGTGGGAATTGTTGGCGCAAAGCTTCTCTATCCCGATAACACCATACAGCATGCAGGCATCGTGGTGGGCATCGGCGGAAACGTAAGAGGAATTGCGGCAAATATGTTTGTGGGACTTCCCAGGGAGCTTGGAGGGTATCTCCACAAAGCTAACCTGCAGATGAATTACAGTGCGGTTACGGCGGCATGCCTTATGGTCAAAAAATCCATTTATGAAGAGGTGGGCGGTTTTACGGAAACTCTTACCGTTGCCTTTAATGATGTGGATTTTTGCTTAAGGGTAAGAAAAGCAGGATATCTGATTGTATATAACCCCCGGGTGGAAGCCTATCATTATGAGTCAAAGTCCAGAGGACAGGAGGATACCCCGGAAAAACTGGACCGTTTCCAACAGGAGATCGAATATATGCGGACAAATTGGATTGATATCCTAAAGGAAGGGGATCCGTATTATAATCCGAATCTTTCCAGGGTGTATACAAATTATTCCTTGAACGATGATTGATAGAGGAAAGCTCCGATTTCGGAAAAGTGTTCCCGAGAATGAATTTTACTATTTGAATCAGAACGTTTAAAAAGCATCGGCACTTAATGAGCAATTTATTGCGAATTTAGTACCGCTATGCTTTTTACAAACGAGAGTGGGTTCTGATTCAAATATGTAAATTCATTCGGGAACACATTTCCGAAAAGGGAGTAGAAAAAAGTATTAGAAAAATGGAGGAGAACAATGAATATCGTTTTATTATCCGGAGGATCGGGAAAGCGTTTGTGGCCGCTTTCGAATGACATTCGTTCCAAGCAGTTTATCAAAATTTTCAAGAGTGAAAGCGGAGAATATGAGTCCATGGTACAGAGAATGTACCGTCAGATCCGCAAGGTCGATTCCGATGCAAAGGTAACCATTGCAACCTCAAAATCACAGGTTTCGGCCATCAATAACCAGCTGGGAGAGGCGGTTGGTATTTCCGTGGAACCCTGCAGAAGGGATACGTTTCCCGCAATTGCCCTGGCAACGGCATATCTGGTGGATGTCATGGGCGTATCCGAAGAGAAATCTGTGGTGGTCTGCCCGGTAGACCCTTACGTAAATGACGACTATTTTGAGATGTTAAAAAAGCTTTCCGAACAGGCTGATAAGGGAGAGGCAAATCTTGTCCTGATGGGCATGGAGCCAACTTACCCCAGCGAAAAATACGGATACATCATACCGGAGAGCAAGGAAGCCCTTAGCAGCGTAAAAACCTTCAAGGAAAAGCCGGATGTAGAGACTGCGAAAGGCTATCTCGCTCAGGGGGCGCTCTGGAATGGAGGCGTGTTTGCTTACAAGCTGAAGTATGTTCTGGATAAGGCCCATGAGCTCATTGATTTTTCGGATTATCAGGATCTTTTCGCAAAGTATGAGACCTTAACGAAAATCAGCTTTGACTATGCGGTGGTTGAGAAGGAAGAAAAGATTCAGGTCATGAGATTTGCCGGTGAATGGAAGGATCTTGGAACCTGGAATACATTAACCGAGGCAATGGAGGAAAATTGCATCGGCGATGCGATTCTGAATGAAAAATGTGAAAATGTGCATGTGGTCAATGAACTGGACATGCCGATTCTTTGTATGGGACTGAAAAATGTTGTGGTTTCTGCAAGTCCGGAAGGAATTCTGGTGTCAGATAAGGAGGAATCCAGCTACATCAAGCCTTATGTGGATTCCATTGACCAGCAGATCATGTTTGCGGAAAAGTCCTGGGGAAGCTTTAAGGTGGTGGATGTGGAGGATGACAGTCTCACCATCAAGATTACCTTAAATCCGGGACATTCCATGAATTATCACAGCCACGAGCATCGGGATGAGGTATGGACCATTATTTCAGGAAAAGGACGCACCATTGTAGACGGAATGGAGCAGCAGGTAACAGCAGGTGACGTAATTACCATGGAAGCGGGATGCCGTCACACAATTATTGCAGAGACGGAGCTTCAGGTGATTGAAGTTCAGCTTGGTAAGGAGATCAGTGTTCATGACAAGCAAAAGTTCGAGCTTGAGAACTAAGGCAAAGCCTTTTTTATTAAAACCGGTGGGAAAGGATTATCTGTGGGGCGGAAGCCGCTTAAATGATGATTTTGCCAAGGATATCGATCTATCTCCACTGGCAGAGACCTGGGAGTGCTCCGCTCATCCGGATGGACCAAGCAGGGTATGTGGTGGAGAGTTTGACGGTATGCTGCTTCCGGAGGTGCTAAAGCTGCATCCGGAATATCTGGGAACACACCCCAGTGCCGGGCTTGGAATCCATAAACCCGGTGCAGTTTACAATGGGGAGCTTCCCATTCTGATTAAATTTATTGATGCGAAAAAGGACCTGTCGGTTCAGGTTCACCCGTCGGATGAATATGCAGCGGTTCATGAGAACGGACAGCTTGGAAAGTCTGAGATGTGGTATGTGCTGGATGCTACTTCCGAGGTATCCCTGGTATATGGATTTTCCCGGGATGTAACAGAGAAAACACTTCGGAAAAGCATTGCAGAGGGAAAACTGGAAAACTACCTGCAGAAGGTACATGTCAATAAGGATGATGTTTTCTACATCGAAGCGGGAACCGTCCATGCCATTGGTGCAGGAGCACTGATTGCGGAGATTCAGGAAAATTCCAATCTGACCTACCGGCTTTATGATTATAATCGCGTGGATAAGAATGGTATGCTTCGCCCACTTCATGTGGATAAGGCCATGGAAGTGGTAAATAAAAAGGCTTCTACGTCTCCGAGACAGCCCATGCGAGTGCTTAAGTATAAAAAGGGATGTGCGGCGGAGCTTTTGTGCAGATGTAAATATTTTGAGGTCCACCGTCTGCTGGTAAATACCGAAAGAAACCATGATCTGCTACCCTTTCAGACTGACAGCAATTCCTTTCAGGTGCTTCTGTGCACCAAGGGATGTGGAATGATTTTTTTGGAAAACGGTGAGAGCATAACCGTCTTTAAGGGAGACTGTATCTTTATTCCGGCGGACTCCATGGAGCTTAGAATTCATGGAAAAATGCAGCTTTTGAAAGTAAATTGCTAAATCCATTTTCGGAATTGTGTTTCTGAATGAATTTGCATATTTGATTCAGAACCCACTTTCGTTTGTAAAAAGCGTAACGGTACTAAATTCGCAATAAATTGCTCATTAAGTGCCGACGCTTTTTAAACGTTCTGATTCAAATAGCAAAATTCATTCTAAGGAACACAAATCCGAAATGGGATATTTGGAAAAGTGGGGCTCGGGTTGATTTGAGGTATATTTGAATCAGAATGATGGAATTTGTCTGGATTTGCGGTATGCTTCAATCAGAATTATGGAATTTGGAAAGATTTGAGGTGTAAAAGTCACCGTATACCTAAAATCCTTGAAAAACAGCTTCAAATTACGGCTTTTTCGCTCGAATTGTATTTTTTTGAAGAGTTGATTTCGCTGTATACCTAGATATTTGCAATTTCTTAGGTACAGGCTAAAATGTATCTGCCGAAATAATACAATTGACCATAAAAAGAACTTAAAAGGCGGCTTTTTTCAAAGATTTTAGGTATGGGAAGAAAATCAACCGGCGAAATTATACAATTTGCCAATCAAGCATGGAGCACAAGCCGCTTTTTAAAATTCCGAAATGGGATATTTGGAAAAGTGAGGCTCAGGTTGATTTGAGGTATATTTGAATCAGAATGATGGAATTTGTCTGGATTTGCGGT
>JBJENM010000032.1:0-18984 GCA_051880175.1 Agathobacter sp.
CGAATTTAGTACCGTTACGCTTTTTACAAACGAGAGTGGGTTCTGATTCAAATATACAAATTCATTTAGAAACACTTTTCCGAAATGGCAGTTTCTCTAAATTACTTATTTTTATTGATAATGCGGGACTCATAGGCTCCGGTGGCGATATCAATATATCTTACAAAAAGAGAAACCTTATTCTCTTCATTTAGGTTTTCCCATACCATGTTTGTAAAGGTATCAATATCACCGGAAATTTCTACCCAGGTAGGCTCTCCTTCATAGCTTGGAAGCGGATTCCCGTCGCCCATATAGGTATGGATAAAATGGCCTTCCCCAGCCTGTGGATGATCATAGCTAAAGGTGTTTCTGATACACTGGTCCGGATTTCCGTTGTTACTTTTTAAAATCGACATCATGTAACTTGCCTTATCATCATTTACGTTAATGATGCCGGAAATTCGTGGTGTAAAGTTTGGTTCATCCGGCTCAAAGGAACGTGTGCGAAGCGCCATCTCAAAGGTCTGCTGTTCATTCATTAAATTGTAGATGGTATCAGTCTGATCTCCATTGGTTACAATGGTATTGTTGCCAAGTACACGTACCGGAGCATAAATAATCAGGCTTGGATCAGAAAGCTTTGATGGATCGAATGCTTCTGTACGAATTCCCTCACCGTCCTCAACAAATATGCGGTTCCGGCTGTTTGTACTTCTTCCCATGATGAAGTATGCTGTTACCATTTTGCTTCCGTCCTCAGAACGACCAATCACGATTCCTCGTCCCGGATAGCTTGTGCTGCTAAGTTCGTTTGCAAGTGATACTTTCTTCATTTTCTCCTACCTCTCTTTTTTAATATTTTCCTTTCTTCACGCCCACGATGTCCATTTCCTCGTCACCATAACAAGAAAACCGACCTCCGGGCCACACAACCACGTATAGTTTTTGTGCGTTTGCCCAGACGGTCGGCTTAAAAATCGTTATACTTCATGTGGTCAGTTCCACGTTTCCGTCAGTCATATAACTATGTTTATTTAAGCATGCTTTTCGACGAATGTCAACCGGTATCGCAAATATTCTCTTAGTTCTTAAAACTGTGTACCGGTGCAGGAATTCTTCCGCCACGATTTACGAATGCATCACAGGAGAACTGATTCACCGGCATAATCGGAGCATATCCTAATAATCCGCCGAACTCTACTGTTTCTCCAACCCCTTTTCCTACTACCGGAATCAGTCGTACTGCAGTGGTCTTCTGATTAATCATTCCGATTGCCATTTCATCTGCGATAATTCCGGAAATCGTAGTTGCCTTTGTATCTCCCGGAATTGCAATCATATCAAGACCTACCGAGCATACACAGGTCATTGCCTCCAGCTTTTCTAAGGTAAGTGCCCCTGCCTCTACGGCATCAATCATACCCTGATCCTCACTAACAGGAATAAATGCTCCGGAGAGTCCTCCAACATAGGAGGATGCCATGATTCCACCCTTCTTTACTTGATCGTTTAAAAGAGCAAGTGCTGCTGTTGTTCCCGGTGCTCCTGCGTGTTCCAAACCAATCTCACAAAGAATATCTGCCACCGAATCGCCAATGGCCGGTGTTGGTGCAAGGGAAAGATCTATGATACCAAAGGGAACATTCAGGCGTTTTGATGCTTCTTTTGCCACAAGCTGTCCTACACGGGTAACCTTAAATGCTGTTTTCTTTATCGTCTCACAAAGAACCTCAAAGTTTTCTCCCCGAACCTTTTCAAGTGCAGTCTTTACTACTCCCGGTCCGCTTACTCCCACATTAATAATTGCATCTGCCTCCGTAACACCATGGAATGCTCCCGCCATAAACGGATTATCATCCGGAGCATTACAGAAAATAACCAGCTTTGCACAGCCAAGAGAATCTTCATCCTTGGTAAGTTCTGCCGTCTCTTTTACAATTTCACCCATAAGCTTAACCGCATCCATGTTGATTCCGGTTTTCGTTGAGCCCACATTCACAGAACTGCATACAATATCTGTGGATGCAAGTGCCTTTGGAATGGAACGAATTAAGTTCTCATCTGCCGAAGTCATTCCTTTTGATACCAGTGCGGAATATCCACCGATAAAGTTTACTCCTACCGTCTTTGCCGCACGGTCCAGAGTCTGTGCAATGGTCACAAAATCTTCCGGACATTTACATGCCGCACCACCAACCAACGCAATCGGTGTTACCGAAATACGCTTATTTACGATTGGAATACAGTAATTCTTCTCGATATCCTGTCCCGTTGTTACAAGATCCTTAGCGAGTGTCGTAATCTTATTGTAGATTTTTTCATTTACTTTATCCAAATCAGAATCAATACAATCAAGAAGGCTGATACCAAGCGTGATGGTACGTACGTCAAGGTTTTCCTTTTCGACCATTTCATTGGTTTCCTGTACTTCACCAATATTTATCATGTTCTTTCTCCTCAAATTTCAAGTTTTGTATTCCTACATCCTCCGAATGGCGCGAAACCATTCATTAGATTCTGTGCATCATCTCAAAGATTTCTTCTCTCTGGCACTTAATTGATACACCGATCTGCTCTCCAAGCTGATCCAACTGTTCGGAAATATCTGAGAAAGATTTTGTTGCTGCGCCTAAATCGGCAATCATCATCATATTAAAATACCCGGATACAATAGTCTGGGAAATGTCTAAGATATTTACTCCGCTCTCGGAAAGAAAGGTACAAACCTTTGCAATGATTCCTACGGTATCCTTTCCAACTACTGTGATAATTACCTTGTCTGCTGCTTTTTCCATTCTGTTATTCTCCTTTTATTCCACACGAAGTACCGGCGAAATTTCATCACGCTTTGCCACATATAGAGGAAAATCATCTGCGTTATACGGATTATCACCCATTGTCACCTCAAGGCGGACCGTCTCATATGCCAGTTCTTCGTAATTATTTTCCTTGCTCAGATGTCCAAGCATTACTGTTCCAAAATTATCATGAAGGATTTCTCCCAATAACTGACCGCTTCTTTCATTGGACAAATGTCCTCTGTCACCTAGAATTCTCTGCTTAAGAGGATAAGGATAGGGACCGGTCTGAAGCATTCGGATGTCATGATTCGCCTCCAGTAGCAGGACATCCAGCCCCTGCATTTCTTTTACGATATGCTCATCATAGGTTCCAAGGTCAGTCATAACCGCAAAGTTCTGTTTGCCATTGGTAAAACGATATGCAACGGGATCTGCCGCGTCATGGGAAATAGAAATCGGTGTAAACATCATGTCATGGATGATAAATTCCTGCTCCGGCTCAATGGTATGAAACAGAGCATCATCAATCTGCCCTACCGATTTCATACGTTTAATCCCTTCAATTGTTCCGGCCGTTGCATAGAGAGGAATTCCGTATCGCCTTGCCAGAACACCAAGTCCTGCAACATGGTCAATATGTTCATGGGTAATTAAAATTCCTTCCAACTCCTCAGCTTTAATTCCCAGCTCGTGCAGTCCATTCTCAATTCGCTTTCCACTGATTCCTGCATCAATCAAAACATGGGTACAGTCTGTTCCGACACAGATACAGTTTCCACTGCTTCCGCTTGCAATACTACATAATTCTAACATTCTAATTCTCTTCCCAGTATAATTCTATGGTATCGCCATCGTAGATTTCCTCATTATACTGTGCTTCTCTGCCGTTTAACATCGTGATAATTGCCCGGCCACCACCTGCATTTAAATCAAAGGTAATACGGTCAAAGATATCTACAAAAATATATTTTTCTTTTCCGAAGAGTGCTACCTGCTCTCCATTCACCATTACGGTAATTGCATTTTGCTCTTCTTTTTCTTCGGTTACCGATGAACCCTCTGAAGCATTCTCCTGGGGAATATCTTCTCCCGGAGTGCTTTCTTTTGCATCGTTCTCCATGGAAGAGGCATTATCTGTTGCATTTGTCAAAGCTTCCTGTACTGTTTTGGCATAATCTGCATTTTCAGAACCTTGTGTAGAATTATAAGATTCCGACGTCGTCCAGTCAATGGAGAAATTCTCATACACAAGGGAATCCACATCTGCCTCTCGATTGTTGACAAGAATCTGATGATCCAAATCAATTTCTACATCCATGAATTCCGCAACCTGTCCAACGGTATAGAAGCTTCTGGTCTCAATCACGTCCCCTTCTTTAATCTCATAAGATCCCGGCTCAAGACTTCCGTTTACCTCCACAAATTTCGGGCAGACAATCTGCTTATTATTCACAATAAAGGATACGGTAGCATTTGAGAACTCTTCCAACTGGCTTACCGTATATACGGCATCCTCTCCGGCGGTAGATGCTTCTATCGTAATCTCGCAATTCGGTTCCAGCGGAGTACTGATATTGGCAGGCTTTCCGTTCATCGTCACAATGGCAGGCTCTCCTGCTTCTCCGCGAACAATTCTTGAGGCTCCATTTACCGTAAAGTTAATCGGCATTCCTCGCTTCGGGAATAATTGTTCCTTTGGAAATCCTGCGGTAAGTGCAGCATCTACGATCGTAAGACGATTATTATCATACAGCTTTAACCTCTCACCATTAAACCGAACCATAATAAAATTATTCTTCTGATCATAATAATTGAGGCAGATGCCGATTGGTGTAACAAGAAGTGGGTCTTTTTCAATATCTTCCTGGTTGAAGGTCACTTCACCAAGCACCTCCTCGCCTCGAAGGGCAACACGCTCCTTAGGAATTTCAAGTCTCTCCGCCAGCATTTCCGTAAAACCATGAACCTTTCCGCCACCACCTACTACAAAGCAGGCGCTCACGGTCTTTTCTCCATTCAGTTCCCTGATTTTTGCTGCTACCTCTGTGGTAATCTTATCTACAACAGGCGCAACCAGATCCCACACTTCCTTTGCAGGAACCGTATGGGAAATGCTCATAATATCCTTAAAGGTAATCTCTTCTTCCGTGGTGGAAGCCAGCTTCATTTCTTCCGCAGTCTTAAAATCAACCAGGTAATGCTGTACAATTACCTCGGTAAGCTCATCCCCCGCATACGGAATCATTCCATAGGCAATAATGCTTCCCTCTCTGGTAATGGAAATATCGGAAGTTCCCGCTCCCACATCCACCAGGGCAATGTTTAACATTCGATAATTCTCCGGTATCGCCACATTGATAGCTGCAATAGGCTCAAGAGTCATATTGGCCACGGTAAGTCCGGCAAGTCCAACGGCAGAATACAGACCATCCACTACGTCCTCCGGCAGGAAAGTCACGATGATATCCTCTCCAATCTTATTTGCCTTATGCCCCTCTAAGCTGATGAAAAGTTCATCATTTAAATAGTACTTTACAACAGAATATCCCACACAATAAAATTTATATTTTGTATCATTTTTTTCTTTTAATATATCCTGTGCTTTTTCCACACCAAGAAGATGCAGGGTATGTATATCCTCGTCTGTCACAACAGATTCTTCCGGATATTCATATTCAATATGTGTCGTAATGGTCTTAAGAACACGGCCTGCTGCTGCAATACATACTTCTTCTAACGGTTCCTTGATCTGCTTTTCAAGTTCTGCCTTTACCACTCCGATGGTTCTGGCAACACGGCCAATATCGTGAATCTGTCCATCCAGCATGGATCTGGTCTCATGCTGTCGTATATACTGTGCGATAACGACAAATTCGTCATCTGCTGTCTTGTAACCAACTGTTCCGACTACATTTCTTGTTCCGATATCAAGTCCGAATACATTGTTACTCATCCCTGGTTCTCCTTAAGTATTTTTCAATTTGTTCATAAGATTGTTCCACAGTCCCGTTATTGTCTATTACAATCTTACACTTGCTTCGATAGGTTTCTTCGGAAAGCTGACTTTTAAAAATCCCATCAATTTTCTCATTGGAATAGCCCCTCGAAGCAATTAATCGTTCTCTTCGATTGTCCTCATTAGTATAAATATACCAAAGTTCATCACAAATTGCATCATAATGTTCTTCAATGAGAAGAGCTGCTTCCAGAAAAAGGAACTCTAAATATCCGGCTTCCTTTTCCTTTTCATACTGCTCAATCACGTATTCTTTGACGGCCGGATGAACAATGCTGTTAAAGGCCAGACGTTTTTCTTCCTCTCCAAAAATAAAAGCTGCAACCTTTTCCCTGTCAAAGCCGCCCTCCGGCAGAAAAATATCTGCATCCTTAAATTGCTGTTCCAGTCTTTGAAAACATGCTGTCCCCGGCTCCATGAGCTTATGTGCAATTTCGTCTGCCAGCATCACACGAATGTGATCTTTTTCCCTCAGATAGTCCAATATCGCAGATTTTCCGGCCCCCACACCGCCGGTAATTCCAATAAATTTCATATAATATGCCCTACATCATTTGTCTTTCTGCTTAGTGGGCATCATACCAGTTGTACCCACATGCAGTACCTACTTCCATGTTTACAGAAAGCGACACGGCGTTCTTCATCTCTGTTTCAAGAAGTGCCATAACCTGTTCCTTCTCTTCCTCCGGTGCTTCCACCAAAAGCTCGTCATGCACCTGCAGAATCAGCTTTGCCTTATATCCATCCTTCATAAGCTTGTCATGAACCGCAATCATTGCAAGCTTGATGATATCTGCTGCCGCTCCCTGAATTGGCGAGTTCATGGCCACACGCTCTCCAAATTGTCTTTGCATAAAATTGCTGGATGACAGCTCCGGTATCGGGCGAATTCGTCCGTATATCGTCCGAATCATCCCATTTTCTTTTGCATCCGCTACCGTCCTATCCAAAAATTCTTTAATTTTCGGATATGTCGCAAAGTATTGATCAATATATGCCTGTGCTTCTTTTCGCTCGATATTCAGGTCCTGTGATAAACCAAATGCACTAATTCCGTACACAATTCCAAAGTTTACAGCCTTTGCGTTCCTTCTCTGAAGCTCCGTTACCTCCTCAAAGGGTACATGAAACACCTGAGATGCTGTGGTTCGGTGGATGTCCTGTCCCATTTGGAAAGCCTCAATCATCTGTTTGTCACCTGACACATGTGCAAGCACACGAAGCTCAATCTGGGAGTAATCCGAATCAATGAACACATTCCCCTGTTTTGGGTAAAATACCTTACGGATCAGTTTTCCCAGTTCGATTCGAATCGGTATATTCTGCAGATTCGGATCGGTGCTACTCAACCGCCCCGTTGCTGTAATCGTCTGATTGAAGGTGGTGTGGATTTTACCATCCTCTTTCACGCAGTTAACCAGACCATCTGCGTAGGTGGATTTCAATTTACTTAACTGCCGGTATTCCAAAATATCCGCTACAATAGGATATTCATTAGAAAGCTTTTCCAAGACCTCCGCCGATGTGGAATAGCCGGTCTTGGTTTTCTTTCCGTTTGGAAGCTTTAGCTTTTCAAAAAGGATGACGCCAAGCTGCTTTGGAGAATTAATATTGAATTCTTCCCCTGCGGCTTCATATATCTTCTGTTCCAGTTTTTCAATGGATACCAGCAACTCCTGCCCATACTTTCTGAGCGCCTCCACATCCATACGGATGCCTTCCTTTTCCATATCGGAAAGCACAAAAACAATCGGCATTTCCATCTCAAAGAAAAGCTTATCCATCTCCTTTTCTCTCAGTTCTTCGGAGAGCGCATCCTTCGCTTTCCATGCAATATACGCCTGATAGCAGGCATACTCTGTCGTTTTCTTCTCATCCTCCGCAAATGCCTTTACAAAATCGTTCTTTCCAAGCAAATCACTCTTAGACGGAATCATAAGGGAAAGATGATCCTTTGCAATATCCTCATATGGATAATCTCCTTTTAACGGGTTAAGAAGATATGCGGCAACTGTCACATCAAAAAACTGCTTTCTTACTGAGGTGTAGTACTCATAAGCCTTCGCAGCATCCTTCTCATCCTGATCCTGAGGAGAAAAATAACGAAGCTGACTCTTTACATCCAACGCTGAAATCGCAGGCACAGCGGATGCTGCTTTTACGGCCTCTTTGATCTTCTGATTCAGCTTCTCAAGCAAATAGTCACCGGTAAGCTCTGTTCCTGTCCAAAAAAGGTAAGTATCCTCCTCTCCGAAGCAGATACTCATTCCTGCAATTGCACTTCCCGGAAAAATTGCGAATCCTATCGGTTTTCCTTCTGCCTGTTTCCAAATCCTATCTGCATGTTCCTTTTCCTTTACCAATGTAAAATGGGAAGCCGCCTGATTCTTTGGAGCATCCACATT
Organism: Agathobacter sp.; assembly: GCA_051880175.1. Taxonomy (GTDB): domain Bacteria; phylum Bacillota; class Clostridia; order Lachnospirales; family Lachnospiraceae; genus Roseburia. Next base: position 8,205 of record JBJENM010000032.1, read on the forward strand.
GAAACGGCTTAAAAAGTTCTTAAACTCCAGACGTTTGCAGAGCATATATGCAGCTTCCGTATATAAGCTTTCAATAGAAGCCAGTCTTGCATTTTCGAAGTCATATTCTACCGGTGCATTGCGAATAATGGTGGCAAGCTCCTTGCTCATCACCGCCTGCTCCCAGAACTCTATGATATTCTTTCCTGCTCTAGGGGGCTTAACTTCCGCAGCATGTTCTTTTACGCCGTCAATACTTCCATACTGTGCAATGAGAGCCGTTGCCGTTTTCTCACCGATTCCCGGAACTCCCGGAATATTATCGGAGCTGTCACCCATAAGTGCTTTTACATCAATAAATTCCGTCGGAGTAACAAGATATTTCTCTTTTACCTCTGTGGCATGGTAATTCTCGATTTCCGTACCGGTTTTCTTGGTCTTTGGAATCCGAATCATAACCTTGTCTGAGGCAAGTTGCAGGGTATCACGGTCTCCCGATACGATGGTGACCTCCATTCCCCTGTCCTCTCCCATCTTGGAGAGTGTGCCAAGAAGATCATCTGCCTCGAAGCCTTCCATCTCAAGAATGGTAATGCCCATACTTTGCAGCATTTCCTTCATAAGAGGAACCTGCTGCCTCAACTCATCAGCCATAGGCTTTCTGGTTCCCTTATATGCATCGTACATCTTATGACGGAAGGTCGGTGCATGCACGTCAAAGGCAACCGTAAGATAATCCGGTTTTTCCTCTTCCAGAATCTTAAAAAGAATGTTCAAAAAGCCATACACTGCATTGGTGTGCAGCCCCTCTGCATTCGTTAGATCCGGCAATCCGAAAAATGCCCGATTTAAAATACTGTGACCATCTATGAGAACCAGCTTTTCGCTCATACTGTTGCTCCATTTCTATAAAACTTTATTCACACCATATAGTCTTAAATCGCTCTGGTGTATTCCTTAAGGAATTCAAGTTCCTCACCGCTAAAGTAAGGTGCCATGGTATCATATACCATCTTGTGATAATCGTTTAATCTTTGTCTTTCCACCGAAGTCATCTTCTCCGGCAGGATTGCGTCCAGATCAATCGGTACATAGGTTACATTCTCAAAATACATGAACTGTCCGTACTCATTCTTCTCTCCCTTTCGGCAGATCAGTTCATTCTCCGTACGTACTCCGTATTTTCCTTCAATGTAAATACCCGGTTCATCGGTGGTAACCATACCCTCTTCCAAGGTCGCTCCTTCCGAACGATCCGGAGACTGTCTCCAACGGAATCCGTTTGGTCCTTCATGTACATTCAGCACATATCCCACACCATGTCCGGTTCCATGCTTATAATCCATTCCCACTTCCCAGAATGGCTCTCTTGCTATAATATCCAGATTCATACCGGAGCATCCATATAAAAATCTTGCTGCAGCCAGATTGATGTTGGAGCGACAGACTCTGGTAAAAGCTTCCTTTTCCTCCTCAGTAATCGGTCCCAGCACAAAGGTTCTGGTAATGTCTGTGGTTCCCTCTAAGTAATGTCCGCCGGAATCTACCAGAAGAAGTCCTTTTGCCTGCAGCGGAACATCCGATTCCGGTGTTGCGGAATAATGTACAATTGCTCCATGTTCTGCATAACCGCAAATCGTATCAAAACTCAAATCCAGACATCCATCCTGTTCTCTGCGAAGACTCTCCAGATAGTCGGATACCGAAATCTCGGTCATAGGAATTTTTCCGACATTCTTTTTCAGCCAATACATAAACTTAATCATTGCAACCGCATCCTTCTTGTGTGCAATGCGGATATTCTCCATCTGGACAGGATTCTTTATTGACTTAAGCAGTACACTTGGATCTGCTGCATCAATGACTTTTACGTTTTGTGGAATATTGTTTACAATTCTGTAGTTCATGACAGAAGTATTCATCAAGACCACTTCATCCGAAGAAATCCCTTTTACGAAGTCATAAAAGCTATCATAGGGCTTCGTTGTAATTTTGTTTTTCGCAAGATATGCTGTCAGGGCATCGTCAATCACTTCCTCCTGCACAAACCAAACACAGGAATCCTTGGTAAGGGCAAGATAAGAAAGTACCACCGGCACATAGCTGATGTCCCTTCCTCGCACATTCAAAAGCCATGCGATATCATAAAGGGAAGCCATAAGATGCATGGTAGCGCCCTTCTCCTCCATTTTTTTACGAACGGCAGAAAGCTTGCTTTCTACGCTCTCTCCAACATATTTCTCATCGAAAATCCAAACCGGTTCCTTAGACATTGCCGGTCTGTCCGTCCATACAAGATCCACAAGATCCTCATCCACATACAACTTTCCGTTTTTCTTCTCTGCAATCGCAAGAAATTTCTTACCCAGCGAGCTGTTGATTACTCTTCCGTCAAATCCGATAATCTCGCCCTCTTTTAATGTCTTTTCAATATATTCCGTAACAGTAGGGACTCCCTCCTCTGCCATCTTGTATAGGGTGACAGTGCTTCCTTCTAACTGTTTTTCTGCCTGGAGAAAATATCTTGCATCCGTCCAAAGTCCGGCCTCAGTCATTGTAATAACAGCAGTTCCTGCCGATCCGGTAAATCCGGTAATAAATTTTCTCGCCTTAAAATATTCTCCAACATATTCAGACTCATGGAAATCGGCAGTGGGAACAACATAAATTGCTATGTTTCGTTTTTTCATTTCAGCGCGAAGTGCGCTAAGTCTTTCCGGTATTGTGCTCATCTTACATATCTTCCTTTATCTCAAAAAATTTAGTGTCTAATTCCGGGTAGGAGCGTTTTAGTGAAATCGGATGGCCTGTCCGGTTCAAAAAGCAATGGCTGCTCTTTGCCTTTGTTCGAAGCTCTCCGGTCTCTTTATCCGTGATCAGGTATTCCACCTCGAGCTTGACCCCATTATACTTTGTCACTTTTGTTTCAATAACTACCGTATCATCAAAGTGAACCATGCTATGATATTCCACTTCAATAGAAAGCACCGGACTGATAATTTCCATTGCCTCCATCTCTTTATAGCTGAGTCCAATCTGTTCCATCATATCCATTCTGGCCTCTTCCATCCATTTGATATAGTTGGAATGGTGGATGATTCCCATCTGATCCGTCTCGTAATATTTTGCGTGATGTTCGTATGGGCGAAGTTTAATTGGCGCGTGTTCTTTTCGTATTTCTATTTCCTGTTTCTGCATACTGCTGCCTCCTTTTAAAATCACAACCCAATTTAATATATTATGCCACAACGACCTTTTAAATTCAACCGAAAGAGCAGGAGTCCATTAATCCTCCTGCTCTAAAAATGCCTCGCGGTAATCACTTTCATCTGCAAACAACTGATATCCACCGTCTACAAATCCCATATATCCGCTTTCCACATGATATCCTTTCATAAAAAATGCTCCTTTCATCTGTCTTTTTCATTTGATGAAAGGAGTATAATCTTTTTAGTGTGTCATAAACCGGACACATTATTCATATTAACATTCGATAAATATTTTACCCATGCTACGAGCCCTGCTCCATGCATAAACTCTCCTGATGCTACCAGCTTTTCAAACTCCTCCAACGAAAATTCTTCCGTATTTAAGACCTCTGCCTCATCCAGACTGCTTTCTTTACGCTCCCCGCAAATTGCAGCAAATAAATAGATTTTCTCATTGGTAGAACCAAAGGACGGATAAAAAGCACCTAAATCTATCAGTCTTTCAGTTTGATAGCCTGTCTCTTCTTCCAACTCACGCCTTGCAGCCTCCTCCGGGGATTCTCCCGGATCAATCAGACCACCCGGAAGCTCCCATTGCCATGCATGTATTGGATAACGATATTCTTTTAATGTAACAATCCTTTGTTTATGAAAGGGAAGAATACACACTCCCTCCTTCATTTCCAGATAATCATAAGGACATAGTTTTCCATTGACCTTAACCTGATCTGATACAATGGTAAAACGTCCTATGGTCTTTTTTTCCGAATTTATTGTCTCAAAAGGCTGCTGATTGCTCATCCATAAATCCTCTTTCTTTTTAGCTATAGCCATTTCATGCGAAGCTTTACATCCCCGGAGATTACTGCGCATTTACAGCCGTCCATCACCACACATTTGCTTCCTGCTTTGACCGGCTGGCTGTTAATGATTCCAAACCCTTCTGTCACTTCTATATATAAGCATTTCTCAGTAATGGAAATTTCCTTTTCCCCACCTGACAGCTTCAATTCTTCAAATTCACTGTTTTTTGCAGTTTCCGGCTCCTGATCTAAGAAGAGAAGTTTTTGTGACCGCTGATTCCGCGAAAGGGCGACTCCGTTAGTTTCTATTATTTTCTTGTACCAAAGCGCCGAATCCTTTACTATGCGCCTTTGATTTTGAAAATTCACATATACAATGCCGAATCTCTGCTTGTATCCGTCTGACCATTCAAAATTGTCTAAGAACGTCCAAAGGAAATAGCCCCTGACATCTGCGCCCTCGTCAATCGCCTGTTCCATTGCGCCGATATAGGAATCCAGAAAATTGATTCTATCATGGTCATGTACACAGCCGTCATAAGAAATATTATCATGACAGCTCATACCATTTTCCGTAATAAACAGAGGTAATGGATACCGTTCGCACAAAAACTTGATTCCATAATAGAATGCCTTTGGAGTAACCGGCCAATCTGCTGCTGTTTTCGGAAATCCCGGTTCTCTTGTTACAAACTCGGGTTCGCCGTTTTTTCCGGCACGTACATAATATCCGTTATAAATGTTCTGTCCCATAAAATCGAGGGGCTGGTGAATCAGTTTCATGTCTTCCTCTGTAATCTTTGGGAGATATTCTTTAAACTGTTCTAACCCCTCCTTTGGATAATGTCCTAAGAAAACCGGATCAGAGAACCATGATACATTCCAGCTCCAGTTAGATATCGGATTATAAAATCCAAAATATACTTTTTTTGCCGCCTCAATATCCTCCGGAGAATCCGTGTATGGATATGCCACACCTCCTGTCGGTGCATATCCTATCTTTATTGGCCTCTTTGCATATTTTCGAAGCATAATCACAGCCTGCCCATGGGCTTTTAACAAATTATGTGCAATCTGAAAAGTCTCTTTTATGGAAAGCTTAAGCCCCGGTGCATGCACGCCGCTTAAATGACCAAGTCCTACCACGCACTGTGGTTCATTGATTGTAATGAAATATTCACATAAATCTGAAAAATTCTCTGCGATTACCTTTGCATACTCCCCAAACCATTCTACAACATTTGGATTCAGCCAGCCTCCCTGCTCCTGCAGTGCCTGTGGGAACTCCCAATGGAACATGGTAATATATGGGGTAATTCCGTTTTCTTTCATAGCAAGAATCATATCCCGGTACATCTCAATTGCTTTCTGGTTGACCTCTCCTGTTCCTTGTGGAAGAATCCGTGACCAATTCATGGAAAAGCGATATGCTTTAATTCCCAGATTTTTCATTAGTGCATAATCTTCTTCGTATCTATGCATATGATCGCAAGAGGTATATGCATTCTGATTCTCAAAAATACGTCCCTGTTCCGTAAAAATATCCCAGACATTTCTTCCTCTTTTGTCCTCGGCATCCGTCCCCTCTACCTGATATGCGCTGGATGCAACGCCCCACACAAAGTCTTCTCTAAACATGTTTTATCTCTCCTTACCTACAAAATGCTTACCTTCCGGACCCAATAAAAGACGCAAGATAAAATGGAAGCTTATCATCCACATGTGTTTCGACAAGTTCTATTACAATATGGTGCATACCCTTTTTGCCATGCTCCAATACCGTATCGAGTTCCAGTTTATCTCCCCAGGTTTCTTCAAAATTTGCATCCAATAAAAAAGTATGCTCTTCATCTCCATCAACCGTAAGCTTTGCAACCGGTGCAGGGAGCAAAATGGTCTTGCGATACTGCACGCCAATGCAGCTTCCCTCTATATCAAACTCAATTTTTGCTCCTTTGTCGGATGCAGTCCAGCCATTTTTGAATATATCGGTGATACCTTCCTGTACCGCTTCATCTTTTACAAAACCAAGCAACTTTGGTGTACTGTTCGTATTCTGATAACGAATGGAATCCTGATATGCGTTTTCTGTCATTGGATGCGGAAGAACTGTCATATCCGGCATTTCCTCCTCGTCCAACTCTTTTGAAATCTTATCCAAAAAGTATGTAATGACGGAAGCAACGAGAGCATGTCCCTTATCATTTGGATGAAGATCATCCGGTGTAATGTCGCGGTTTTCAATTCGTCCTGCCACAAGCTCCGGATAGATACTGCTTTGCATACTCACAGATGGAAGATTATAATATCTGGCGATTTTTCCGTGCATGAGTTGTGCATTTGCCCCATTGTCATAGCATACGTTATGTATCAGCATAACTGCCGGCTTTTTTCCGCTTGCATATATTTCCCGTACAAGGCCCTCATAAGTCTCAAGGAAATGCGGTGTGCTGATATCGTTTACAGAAAATTCAATGAACACCATATCCGGCTCGTAGCGCAAAAGATCATTTTCTGCCCTTACACATCCGAACTGTGAATTCGTTGCACCGATTCCGGCATTTATATAGGTGAAGGCCGCCTTCGGAAATTTCCTGCACCACCACTCATACACATGATATGCATAACAGAGTGTTGGCTTTGTCGCCAGCGACCCCTGCGTAATCGACCCTCCTAAAAAACCAACTGTAAGAGCCTCTCCGACCCGTGCGCGCTTCATGACCTCTTTTATCCTCGTAAGGTTGCCTCTATTCGCTATTGCATTTTTGTAATTTAATTCTATTTCCATTTTGCTCCTCAATTCCAGATGTTCCCAAGTGAATTGATATATACAGATAGTTCTTCCGCCATCTGCTCGGCTTCCGGGATTCGGATATGCCCCGGTGTTCCTGTTCCGTTCTGTTTGTATAGGAAATGATGGACACGGTCACTGGAAATTTTCTGCGCCACTTCATCAATGGCATTATCCCAATTCTTATGATGTTCAAGTACGGTTGTGGCAAGAATAAACTGTGCCGACGGATATCTTTCCATCAATTTTTCAACAAATGCCTGATACCGACTTCTCCAAGTGTTTGCTTTTTCCCCGTTATAGTCCTCTGCCATATAGTCATCCGGATGGCTGTCATTCTGTCCGATTGCAACAATTACTACATGTGGCTGATATAAAGAAAAATCCCATTGCTTTACTGGTCCGCACACATCGTTATATTCAATCTTATCATAACAGGATTCCATTCCTACATAATTCGGTCCGTGAAACCATCCTGTCCCATCCATAAGGGCAATTCCGCCTTGAGATGTAATATGTACCTCGGCATTTAATTTTCGTGCTGTCATCCAAGAGTAAGAGTACCAGCTATTAGAGTATTCCCCATCATTCTCCGGATCCGTTTTTCCCACATAGTCAACAGCTTCGGAAATTTCTCCACAGGATACACTGTCTCCAAATACCTCTATGCGACGATTCGGAAGTTCCAAAACCTCCAGTAATTCTGCTCCGTCATCCAGTTCAAACCCATAAAAAGTTATGGTATGGCAGGAGTCCTGCCTTTTAAACAGTAATAGATCATGCTCTTTCTCTTCTAAGTCTTCAGCTATCGTATAGGTTCTGATCCGGCTGTCATTTTCAAGAGCAAATTTCTCCTGTTTTCCATCTAAAATGTATCCCATATAATCTGTCCAGCAAAGTCTGTGGTTTGCAATTACAGCTTTTACAGAAGTTCCGGTAAAACGCATCCGGATAAAGCTTCCGGCAAAAACAAGTACCGGTGCTTTCGGATCGTCGTAATCAATTCTTCCACTGTATTGCAGATTCATATGATCAGGCAAGATTCTCACTGTTTTTCCTCATTATCTCTAAATTTTTTATTAATTGTTGTGGTTGCAACATGCATTCTGATATGTTTCCCTGTCATTTTCTTTTTTATAATAATACTATGGTATATTACAGAATTTGGAAATTGATAAAACCGACAAATTTAGCTTACTTTTTTTGTTTATTTTTCTCAAACTTTACTTAAATTTACTTTTTTTTAACCAAATTGATTCTAATATTTCCTCCGTTTCCATATGTTCTGATGTGTTCAACGTACTTAAAGGATACTCATTTTCTTAAGTACTTTGCCGTTATCGTTGTTCCATGCTCTAACATCTCTCTAGGAGTTCCGGTAAATACGATTTCTCCGCCCTTTGTTCCGCCGTCCGGTCCTACATCGATAATGTAGTCTGCAAGCTTCATAACATCCACATTATGCTCTATAACAATAACCGTATTTCCGCGATCGACAAATGATTCCAAAATATCTACGACTTTTTCAATATCTGCAGCATGAAGACCGGTTGTCGGCTCATCTAAAATGTAGATATTCCCCTTTTTCTTAATATTCTGTGCCAGCTTAACTCTCTGACGCTCACCGCCGGAAAAGGTAGACAAAGGCTGTCCAAGTGAAATATACGAAAGTCCAACCTCCATCAGTGCACTCAACATCCCATTGATTTTCTTATTATCTGCAAAGAAAGAAAGTGCTTCCTCAACACTCATAGCAAGAACATCAACAATTGTTTTTCCGTTAACCGTATGCTGTAATGCTTCCTCACTATATCGCGTCCCGTTGCAATGCTCACAAACAGTTGTCACCGGTTCCATAAAGACAAGTTCCGTAGTAATGGCGCCACGGCCTTTGCAGTATGGACAAGCCCCCTTCCCGTTAAACGTAAAGAGACTGCTATCGGTATTATTCTTCGTGGCAAATACTTTTCGAATCTCATCGAAGAATCCCAAAAAGGTGCAAACCGTAGAACGCCCTGTCGCAGTAATTGCACTCTGGTCGATAAGTACCACCTGATTCTCATACTGCTTTGCAAAAACATCCCGTATCAGTGATGACTTTCCACTTCCGGCCACTCCCGTAACTACAGTCAGAATTCCAAGAGGGATATCAACATCTACGTTCTTAAGATTATGAAGAGTGGCACCTCTGACCTCTAGAAATCCCTTCGGACTGCGCACCTTTTCCTTAATCTTAATCTCTGATGACAAGGCATTTCCGGTCCTGGTTCCACTGATCAGCAAATCCTCATAGCTTCCCTGGAATAAAACCTGGCCGCCGTTTTTTCCCGCCAACGGACCAATATCAATCACTTCATCTGCAATACTTATGATGTCCTTATCGTGCTCAACTACAAGCACAGTATTCCCTTTATCTCGAAGACTCTTTAAAAGACGAGACATTCGATGTACATCTCTAGGATGCATTCCCGTACTTGGCTCATCAAAAATGTAGATCATCCCACAAAGTGAGCTTCCCATATATCTTACAAGCTTCAGTCGCTGAGCCTCCCCGCCTGAGAGCGTTGAGCTTTCTCTATTCATAAAAAGATACGGCAGCCCAATATCTATCATACGATCCAGTGATGCCTTTAACTGTTCCACAATCGTTTCGGCTCTTTCATCCTTTATTTTTTCCAGTTCCTCACGAAGTGTGGAAAACTCCATCTCACACATTTCATAAATATTATATCCGTTAATTCTGCATGAAAGTGCATTCTCATTCAAACGCTTCCCCTTACAGTCCGGACATTCACACTCATACAGAAACCGACTTATCTTTTTAAGTGTATTGTCCGTCTGCTCTTCAGCGCCTTTCATAAGAACAAGCCTTTTAAACTGGTTGTAAACGCCCTCTAGCTTTTTATCCAGTCTTTCTCCACCCTTTGTTCTGCTTCCATATAATAAAATATTCTGTTCCTCTTCTGTCAGATTCTTCCATGGAATATCTGTTCGAAAATACTCCGGATGTCTATATACCTTCCAGTAATAATTTCCTTTTCCAAATGCCGGGAGCAAAAAGCAGCCCTCATCATACGTCTTTTCCGCATCTATCAGATTATTCATATCAAAATCCATGATTTTTCCGATACCGGCGCAGGTTGGACACATACCATTTGGATTGTTAAATGAAAAATAAGATGCCGGACCTACCGTTGGCGATCCGATTCTGGAAAACAGCAAACGTAAAAGAGAATACATATCACTGATTGTACCTACCGTTGACCTTGCATTGCCACCAAGACGTGTCTGATCAATGATGACGGAGGGATTCAAATGGTCTATCCACTCTACATTTGGCTTTTCATACTTTGGTAATCTTCCTCTGACCCATGCGCTATATGTTTCATTCATCTGACGCTGGCTTTCCGCCGCAATTGTATCAAACACAATACTTGATTTTCCCGAACCGGAAACTCCGGTAAAAACTACGATTTTATTCTTAGGAATATCAAGTGATACATTTTTTAAATTGTTCTGTTTCAGACCTCGTATTTTTATAGGTTCCATTATGCCAACATACCTCCTGTCCGGTGAGATTTCCATGGGCGTTCACTCCCAAACCATCCATTTTTCTCCCAGTACACTTTTTCCACAGGAGAAGAACCCCAACCGTTTTTCTGCATCATCCTCATCATGTTGAATACCAATCTAGTCTTTATTCCAACATGCGGCTTCTTATTTTTGCCCAATTTACGGGCAATCCTGGTGGTATCCTTATCTATTTTTTTCTTTTTGGAATCCCTGACTGTGTCCCAGTTCATTGCCTGTACTGCAATTCCGTACTTCGTGATGGATGGAACACCCATATTGAAAAAAGCATCCTCCACATCCTTCATTGCGGATTTCGGAGAAGCCCCTGCGGAAGTCGAAACAATTACCATACGTTTACCAAACATACACGTTTTCGGCCTATGTACCATCCAATAATCAAACATCATATCTATAAGTGCTTTCAA
>JBJENM010000033.1:0-4394 GCA_051880175.1 Agathobacter sp.
GACTTGAGGGGATGCCTCTGATTGTGGAAGAATGGAGCAATAATATCTGGCAGCGGGATTTGTGCAATGATACCTGCTATAAATCGGCATATCTTATCAAAAATATACTGGAGAACAATCAGAGTATCAATGCTATGGGGTATTTTTCGTTAAATGACCGGTTAGACGAGGTGCCGCCTTCCGCTGAGACCTTTCACGGGGGATTTGGGTTGTTTACGCAAAATGATATTCCGAAAAGTGCCTGCAGGGCGATGGAGCTGATGTCTTATATGGGAGATCGTCTTTTGAGCCGGGGAGAGGGATATCTGGTCTCTCAGAGAGACGAAGAAATTCAGATATATCTTTATAACTACAGCCATTATGACTTGCTATACCGTTATCGTCATGTGGTGAATATAGATCGGACAAATCGGGAACAGGTATTTGTGAGCAGGGATTCCAAAGCCTTTTTCATTCGTATCAAAAATTTGCCGGAAGGGGCGTATCAGATTTGCCGCTATGGTATCACAAGAGAGGGCGGAAGCAGCTATGATGCATGGGTGCGAATGGGAGCACCTAGTCCGCTAAGCATAGAGGAGCAGGAGATGCTAAGGAAGCTTTCCGGCCCGGAATATCACAGGAAACAGATGCAGACAACAGATGGAGAACTGCATATCAAGGCGAGTCTGTCGCCCCAGGATGTCTGGCTGATAAGAATAAAAAGAGCATGAAAAAGAGCAAGGATTGAGCAAAGTGTCAATTCTTGCTCTTTTTATTGTAGAATCTTGCACTTTTGAAGAGAGGTGTTTTGACTGGGAATAAAAAAACAGCAATAAACATGGGCAGACTGAAAAGGAAACTTCCTTGTTGGAACCAATTTTGCTTTGTATAATTTGTATATAGAAAACTAAGGAGGTATGCAAAAATGAATAAAAATGTACAAACAAATGGTTCTAAAGGCCAGTATGCGGAAAACATTGGTGTTGGCGAAAAGATTGCTTATGGTGGTGGAGATCTTGCCAGCAATTTAATCCTGGTGTTGACATCTACCTTTGTCACGTTTTTCTACACGGATGCACTGGGACTAAATGCGGCAATTATTGGTACGATTATGATGTTCTCCCGAGTTTTTGATGGTTTTACCGATATTTTTATGGGGTTTGTCATGGATCAGGTAAAGTCCAAGCATGGAAAAGCGAGATGCTGGATGCTTTGGCTTGCCATTCCGATTGCAATTGCAACCATATTGGTATTTCTTGTTCCGAACATTGGAGAAACCGGCAAGTATATCTACGTGATTATTACTTATAATCTGGTTACGACGTTCCTTTATACCATGATTAATATTCCTTATGGTGCGTTAACTTCCCTGATGACCCGTGACCAGGATCAGCGTACGGTAATCAATATTTTCCGTATGTTCATGGCACAGGTAGGCTCTTTGATTATTAACGCATTCACTCTGCCGCTTATTAATGCAGTGGGTGGTTCAAGCAATCAGAAGAGCTGGATTATTGTTTCTGTAATTTATGGTGTGATTGCTGCAGCTTTATTCCTTACTTGTTTTGCAAAAACAAAAGAGCGAGTACAGATTAGCTTACAGCAGAAGGAAAACATCCCATTGGGAGAATCCTTTAAGTTAGTAATGAAGAATAACTATTGGCTTATTATTGTTGGCATCTGGGTGTTTACAGCGTTAGGAATGGGAATGGGCATGAGCGTTGGTACTTATTATGCAAAATATATTTTGGGTAATGAGAATCTGGCCGGTTTTCTGTCTGCAATTTCACTTATTCCGGTTCTTGTGTGTATGCCACTTGTTGCACCTTTAAGTAAAAAGTTCGGCAAACGAAATGTAGCATTTGTGGGAAGTATCGTCAGCATCATTGGTCAGGCTGCGATGCTTATAAATCCGGGAAGCTTTGCATGGCTTGTTTTTTGTAATGTGATTAAGGGAATTGGTTCCGCTTCGCTGACCGGAACATTATTTGCAATGGTTGCGGATACTATTGAATATGGTCAGTGGAAGACCGGAAAACGTGTAGAAGGTATGCTTTATTCCAGCACTACTTTCGGAGCAAAAATAGGTGCCGGTGTCGGTATGGCAATTGCTATGAGTATCCTCGGAGCTGCTGGTTATGTAGGTACTGCTGTAGTGCAGACTGAGACGGCATTAAGTGCGATTAGAAACTTATATCTTCTGGCACCTTTACCATTTATGATTGCACTGCCGATTCTGTACTATTTCTATAAACTGGATAAGATTTATCCACAGGTTATGGCAGACTTAGAGAAACGTGAAAAAGGAGAAAACGCGTAAGAAATCACAAGTACTTGGAGGTATATATATGAAGACATTTTGCTATGATGATGTTCCTGTAGTGGAGACTACTTCGGGAAAATTAAAGGGTTATTTTTATGATGGTACATATATTTATAAAGGTGTTCCCTATGCGTATGCCGACCGTTTTCAAATGCCGGTTCCTTCTAAGTGGGAAGGCGTAAAAGATGCAACATCTTATGGTTTTGTTTGCCCACTGATGGTACAGGATACTCCGAGTGCGGAATTAATGGTTCCACACCGTTATTGGCCAATGGATGAACATTGCCAGAACTTAAATATCTGGACGAAGGAATTGAATGAAGAAGCCAAAAAACCGGTTGTTGTATGGCTACACGGAGGTGGATATTTTGCCGGCTCTTCCATTGAACAGGTAGCGTATGATGGTCATAACATGTGTGTGGAAGGTGATGTCGTAGTGGTATCCATTAACCACAGACTGAATATTCTGGGCTATCTTGATCTTGCACCTTTTGGTGAGAAATATTATAACTCAGGCAATGCGGGCCATGCAGATATGGTGGCCGCATTGCAGTGGATACATGATAATATCTCAGTTTTTGGCGGAGATCCGGATAATGTAACTATTTTTGGTCAGTCCGGCGGCGGAATGAAGGTGGCAGATCTGATGCAGATTCCGGCAGCTGACGGGCTGTTTCATAAGGGACTTATTATGAGCGGGGTAGCAGATGCGGCAATGCTGCCATCTCAGACAGGCAGTGGAGAAAAAATAGTGGAAGCAATCCTTCATGAACTGGGATTAACAATTGCTGATGTGGAACAATTAGAGACGATTCCATATCCGGAATTGGTGAAAGCTTATACGAAGGCTATGCCTGCGGTAGCAATGAGCGGTGCTTATGTGGGAAACGGACCACAGGTGAATGACTGGTTCCTCGGAAATCCATTACAGCACGGAATGCGGGAACATGCCTATGAAATTCCGGTGATGATTGGTTCTGTATTTGGCGAGTTTGCATTTGCTCCGGCAGCATTTAACAAAACAACTCTTAACGAAACAGAAATCAATGAAATTGTGGGCAAAGTATATGGGGAGCATACGAAGGATATCCTTGCTGCTTTTGCTAAAGCTTATCCGGGTAAAAACCTGACGGATGTATTAAACATTGACAGAGCTATGCGTCAGCCGTCAAAAAAGCTGGCTGCTATGCATGCAAAGGGAAATAAAGCAGGTACATTCCTATACAACTTTACCTTAGAATTTCCGATGATGAACAAGATTGCATGGCATTGTTCGGATATTTCATTCTTTTTCCACAATACAGATAAGGTGGAGATCTGCGCTATTCCGGGAGTGACTGAAAAACTGGAAGAGCAGATGTTTGGTGCTTTTATGAACTTTGTAAAAACCGGTGTTCCAGCTTCGGCTGATCTGCCGGAATGGACAGCCGTTACAAAAGAAGAAGAGCCAACCATGATTTTCGATAGAGAATGCGAAGTACGATATCATTATGATGATGAGCTGTATCAGCTAATTGACAGCATCCTGCCGCCGTTTAATATAATGGAACTGCTTGCGACTCAAAATGTACAACATTAAGGAGGAAACAACCATGGGGAAAAAGGAAAGAAGAATTGTATATGCGGTAGGCCTTGCTCTGCTCCTGCTGTTTACCTTTACAGATTTACAAATTTCTATGGCGATAGCAAAGAAACCGGCATGGGCGAGAATTTTTGAGGTTGTAGGAGAGATCCCTTTTACAACATTAACGATAGCTGCCTGTGCAGTATTATTCCGTTTCCGCACGAAGAAAAATATTGTGTTGAATATTATTTGCGCAATAGGAAGTGCATTGCTGTTTTTATTGTTTTCATTCATGGGCGGCTTTATGACCTACAATTATCTTACGGATAATCTGGGTGAAATCTCTATGATCTGGATGATTGTCGCTGCTCTTGCTATGGCAGGTGTGGCAATTTGGATTACCTGTATCATTCCTGCTGAAAAGCGTAGTGAAGCATTGCGGTATGCGGCGATAGCACTTTTATATTTTATCCTGGTAATTATTATTATGAATTCTCTAAAAACAGTATGGGGCAGAATGCGCTTTAG
>JBJENM010000034.1:0-18896 GCA_051880175.1 Agathobacter sp.
ACTTCATCATTTCCCTCTGCAATATAGGAAACCTGCTCTA
The DNA here is from genome assembly GCA_051880175.1 of Agathobacter sp. GTDB lineage: Bacteria > Bacillota > Clostridia > Lachnospirales > Lachnospiraceae > Roseburia. Next base: position 41 of record JBJENM010000034.1, read on the forward strand.
AGCTTGCACTTTCCGTAAAGCTCTCAGAGAAAACTTCTTTTGTTCCGGACCCTTCTTCTCTCATGCAGACCATAATTTTCCCCAGCACATTCAAATCCATGCTGCTTCTGTCTTCCTTCGCATCTGCACTGCAACCGCAGAATACACCTAAAACTGCTGCCAGCAGCAACCATATGATTGCTAGTTTCTTACTTCTTCTGTTTTGCATTCGTGTCCACCTTTCTTGACATCATCCTTTGAACCATTTTGTCCATTTTTCTGCTCCATTTCGAAAAACGTATAATGTCTTTCTTTAGCTGTTCGGAAATAGGAGTGGATTTCTTATAGATAAGAATGGAATCTAAGGATGACCATGCATCCATTAGTATGGTACGAATCTGAAGTTCCACCTTTACAGAATGAATGTTTAAAACGATGTGATAGCTCTGATAGCCGTTATCTTTTGGATGAAAGATATAATCTTTTACTTTCAGAATTTCAAATTCCTTACAATCTCCTATCATCCGGGCCACTTTATAGATCTGGCTGGTATCAAAGCAGATGATACGCACCCCTGCCAAGTCGTTAATTAGTTCTTCCAGAGGTGCATCTGTCCGCTTTTTCCCTTTTCGCTTCAATTTGTTTTCAATGCTTTCCGGACTCTTTAACCGTTTTTCAATAAAACGGATAAAATGATGCCCGGTTTCTTCATAATAAGAAGCATCGAACTCCTTGATTTTCGAAATCAGAAGCTGCATGGCATCCTCATACTTTTTTGTATTCTCTTCGTTCCAGTAGTCTTTTGTTAGCTCTAATACTTCTTCCATAAAAACAGCGTTCCTCCAACGATTCCTATAAAGAATGCCGGATAACCGATAAAGCAGAGTGCATAGTCGATGGTCTTAAGGGCAAAAAGCTGTATCACACTCCACAGCAGAAATCCGATCAGTCCCCAGAACATAACGTTTGCTATAAGGAAGCAGCTGATTTTCGCATTATCGCGTACCAATTTTTTATTTACATAATTCCATATAACTGTCATACTTTTTCCCTTCTTTCGTAAAAACGTGTATATGTTCTCAAGTTTTATGTTATTCTTGTCCTGTAAAATCTAATATCGTGGAAATATAAAATCTATGTAAAATCTATGTAAGGGATTTTTCGAAGAATCCTTTACGCTAACACAAAAATGGGTGTGGCACTCATTTTTCGAATGCACACACCCATTTCTATTGCTCTATTCAGTTATTTTGGGTGTAGTGACTTCATTACCGTGCCTTTACACCCATTTTCAGCTTATCTGCGACTTGCCCCAGCCTTTCTGTACGAAAAATTGGGTGTGAGGACTGCTTTTTCACTGCTCCACACCCAATTCTTCGACTCTATTCACTTATTTTGGGTGTATCAACCTTTTTTCTAGTCCGCACACCCAAAATCTCATCATTTATCTGTTGTAGTACGAGGCATAACATAATGCACTCTCGCCTCGTCATAACGGTCTTCCTGTTCCTTCTCTTCTGCAGGATATCCGCAGGGCACAAGTGCAAAGGGTTCTAAGGAAAACGGTATCTCCAGCACCTTTCTTACCGCTTTCATCCTTTTTCTGTTTGGTGCAATGCCCATCCAGACTGCCCCCAGTCCAAGCTCATCCGCTTCCAAAAGAAGATTCTCCACGGAAGCGCTCATATCAATTTGAAAATATTCCGGTAACACGCCGCTCCTGCGGTGGCAGGGAACAAATACCAAAGGAGCCTCTGCGGCACATGTCGCATTTGGAGAAGTTTCCGCCAATTTGCAGATGATTTCTTTATCCGTCACCACATAATATTCCCAAGGCTGTTGGTTACATGCAGAGGGAGCAGCCATGGCAGCCTTTAACATCATTTTGATTTTTTCCGGTTCTACCGCGTCCTCTTTATACTTGCGGATACTCACTCGATGAAAAATGCCTCCATTTCTGCGCTCTGTCAGCTCCTTGCGAAGCTTCATCTGCCCGAACTTTAAGACAGCGTCATGCCTTCCCTGTACAACAATCCTGTTTTCCGTATAGGCATCCTTCATGGAAAGCTCTCCTGATGCAATCTGTAAAAGGGTATTCGCATCCAAGTAGACCAACGCGTCACGATCATAATACTCATATGGCTGGATATTAATCTTTCCCTCACTAATTTCAATGTAGAAAGCCCCTTCACCTTCACCATATACATTAAACTGGATTGCAATGTGTTCCTTGATCATGCCGGCATCATACTGCAGAGCATATATTTTTAAGTTTTCTACTATCTCATTGTACGTCATAAAAAACTTCTCCTTTGTATGTGTAAAATTAATGGTATCGTGTCCAGACCTGCATCTCGTTTTCCCCTCGATTTGCCCACATATAGTACGGCACATAGCTAAGGGTTACGTTCTCTTTTTCCGCCTCCTGCAGCTTATGGTACAGTGCAGCATCAGAACCCTTATGCTCTCTTAAACCGGATACTTCTATCGCTTGTATCTTTTGTCCGCAGATTTCTTTGTCTCTCACAGTTATGTCAGGATTTGCTACAATGGATAGCAAATGAAGATCTTCGCCATTGTCGACTTCCTCCAGGCAATATACGATTGGTCCTCTTGCGACTGCTGCCTTTCCGACATCTTCTCTTACTTTATCACTTGCCATAAAAAGTGCTGCTTCCATCGGGAAATCAAACTCGATGGTTTCACTTTCTTTCCAGTCCTTTTTTATGTAGCAATATCCATCCTGCATAGACCAGTCATCCGCACCAATCACCGGCTGATTGCTCCAATCCGGAATCCGGACCGCAAGGATAAAATCCTTTGGCGCATTTTTAACCTCAATACTTACCTTGCCATTCCATGGAAGCTCTGACGTTACCTTGACATCGACCTTCTGATTTCCAACCAGCTTTTCTATTTCGCAGCCCATATAGAGATGTACAAACAAGGTATTCTCATTCTCGGTATATGCATAGCTTCCGATGGAGCTTAAAAGTCTTGCAATGTTCGGCGGGCAGCAGGCGCATCCAAACCATTTCTGACGAACCGGCTTTACATGGAATTTCCGTTCGTCTCTCTGACAGGCAATTGGATTTACCTCCAATGGATTTACATAGAAAAAGCTTTTTCCATCCAGTGCCATTCCACTTAATACACCATTATAAAGTGCCCGTTCCATCACGTTTGCATATCTGCTGTCTGCTTTAATCTGAAGCATTCTTCTTGCAAAGAAAATAAGTCCGATGGATGCACAGGTCTCTGCATACGCCGTATCATTCGGAAGATCATAGGGAAATGAAAAGGCTTCCCCCAGATGTGTTGCGCCGATACCACCGGTAATGTACATTTTTTCATCAACAATGCTGTCCCACAGCCGCTCACAGGCTGCAAAAAGCTCCTCATCCTTGGTCAGTCTGGCAACATCTGCCATACCGGAGTACAAATATACCGCCCGGACTGCATGACCAACCGCCTCCGACTGTTCTCTTACCGGAAGATGGGCCTGATGATATTGGTAGCGCAGATCCTGCTCCTTTCCTTTTTGAATACCTTCCGGATGCTCTTTATCAAAATAGTAAGGTCTTTTTCCACGCTCATCTACAAAGTATTTTGCCAGCTTTAAATATTTCTCTTCTCCTGTTGCATCGTAAAGCCGGACAAGCGCCATCTCAGCAATTTCATGCCCCGGATACCCTTTACATTTTCCCTCATCCTCACCAAAATAGTCTGCAATGTAATCTGCGAAACGACATACTGCTTTTAAGAGTTTATCTTTTCCAGTTGCTTCATAATAGGCAACCGCGCCCTCCGTCAAATGCCCAAAACAGTATAGTTCATGATGATCCCTGAGATTGGAAAAGGTTTTATCTCTGCCATTTATAATATAGTAGGTATCCAAATATCCGTCTTCCTGCTGTGCCGCACAGACAATATCGATAGCTCCATCCGCAATCTCTTCCAATTTGGAATCCGGATGCTGCGTGAGGGAATATCCGACTGCTTCAATCCACTTGGAGAAATCACTATCCTGAAATACAAATCCGTAGAATTTATCAGCCTCCGGATTTTTCGGGTCCTCCGGTAAGGCTTCAAAGCCGCGAAAAGTATAGGTCGGTTCTACATAATCTGCGCCCTTCGTTCTCTTTTCGGCATTGAGTTTTCCTGCAGCTTTGAAATTATGCATACAATAGCTTGGCGCAGCGCCCTCTACTCGATCGTTTAATGCATCCCACTGATATGGGATGACTTCTGTCCGCACCAGCTCCATCTCCTGCTTCCAGAATGGATCAGACACATGAATATTTCGAAGTCCGATTGGGCTGCTGTAATTCTTTCCATTCATAAAAAACCTCCACATTTTCCAGTTATTATTCTTCAAACGAATACTCTGTTTTTTATACTAATTTATAGAAAATTTGTGCAACTGGGAACTATCTATATTATACATGATTTCAGACATGAAAAAAAGACAGCTTTTCGATCTGCTGTCTTTTTAGGAGAAGGTATTTTTACTATGGGGTATAGTAAAAACTATATAATGTATTGGGGGGTTTTTACGTCAATTATAATATCATGTCCTTGCTTCAAAGTGTGCACAAACTTCACATATTTTCGCCTCTTTTTTTGTGCACATTCGACATATTATAGCAAAAAAATAACCATCCTGCACCTCTGCAAAATGGTTATACATTATATAGTCTCCTAAAAAGTATCTTTTCTATCCATCGGTTCCCCAACCGACTTAATTAGTATATCCTATCACCCCACATTTTTCCATATACCGATTAAACAATAATCATGCGTCATTTTTGTGCATATTTGCACGGATTCCTCTCCGGATTTTTTCTGTTTATTTCAGATATTTTTTATGCTACAATAGCTCATAATTATCAGGTTTTTGTATTAGGAGCAGATGAATTGAAAAAGAAAGTTATTCCTATTATTACTATATTTTTAATCCTTTCCCTATCCATAACGATAGGAATTCTACAGAAAAATCCACGGGTCAAGCTTCTTTTATCTGTAGTGCATTTTACCGAAGAAACCCTAAGCGATCCCGCTTATCTGCTATATGACATCGATATCATGGAATTTATACATGACTACCTAAATGCAGATACACAAATTACAGGAAAGGCCCAGATGTATAACATTGAGGGACTTGGTTTTTCCGTTTCTGCTGATCTGGAAGGTCTCCGCTCTCTTCCTAACCGACAGGCTGCCCTGACCAGTGGTCTGTCTGTGATTGGAAAAAATGTTGGTGATATGGAAGTATATGCAGAAGATCAAACCGTTTACCTTGTGGTTCCAATGCTTGATAACCTGGCATATGCGTTTCCCACCGGCATTGATTTATTTATGCGAATGCCGGATCTTACATCCGACCTTAACCAGAAATGGTTTCGCGATCATGCAAAGGATATCATCGAATTTACCGGTGAGATTGGAATAGAAAAAACAGATAGAACCATAAAAAGTGCCAACGGTCGTATCTCCCAGGAGTACATCATCACTATTCCAGAAGGCAGCGGGGAGTTCATCTGGGATTTATTTGGAATGGACTATCCGGATTATGACGTTGTTGTCTCTTTGTACTTAACCGACAAAAACCGCTTTCGCAGAATGGAAATGGATCTTTCTGAGGTTCTTCCTGGGGCATATCTAATTATTGACGGCGAAAACGCCAATACCTGCATGCTCTATTATGAGCTTCCGGATGATGAACAGGTGCACCTTACGGTAAGCCGTGATGGTGAGCATAAAAATAAGCTGCTTTTCGAAGCAACCTATTATACAAATACCAGTCAAAAATACCATCTGTCCGGTGACCTTTACTGGTCGCTCCCGGAAGATGGTATCGAGATAAAATGCAAGGATGTTACCGTAAAAAGAGGAAATAAAACCCTGGCCACCGCCTATTTCTCCGGCAGTATTCTTCCTCTTGAAAATGAGCCGGATGTGCTTTCCGATGCCCCGGTAGATTTGTATCAACTGGAAAAACTGGACTGGAAGGCAATCCGCGATGATGTTGACGGATTTATGAGTGATATGAAAGAAAAGCTTGCCGAATCTCAGAGTCAATAACCTAATGCAAAAGCTGTAACTCTCCTTTTAGAGTTGCAGCTTTCTCATTTCATAGAACTCCCCCTTTTTCTCCATCAGTTCCTCATAGGTTCCGATTTCCGTACAGCGCCCGCCATCAATAACCGCTATACGGTCTGCACCTTTGATGGTAGACAGTCGGTGCGCTACAACAAAGGTGGTTCTTCCCTTGGTAAGGTTATCCAATGCCTTTTGAATCTCCATTTCAGAAATGCTGTCAAGGGCAGAGGTTGCCTCATCTAAAATAATGACCTTCGGATCACGAATCAGCGCTCTTGCAATGGAAATACGCTGTCTCTGACCACCGCTTAGTTTTCCCCCATGCTCCCCAACGACAGTATCCACTCCGTTTGGAAGGCTCTCCACAAATTCCTTTAAGTTTGCCGCCTCAATGACCTGCATCAGTTGTTCATCGGAAATATCCGTTGTTCCATAAGTAATGTTATCCCGAATTGTTCCGGAAAACAGAATTGAAGTCTGTGGCACCACAGCAATATGCTTACGATAGCTATGTAAATTAATCGTATTGATATCTTTTCCGTCAATCAGCAGGCGTCCTTCATTTGCCTTGTTAAAGCCAATGACAATATTTAAAATCGTGGACTTTCCGGCGCCGGATTCCCCAACCAGTGCTATTGTCTCTCCCTGCTTTACATGGAGATTCAAATGGGAAAGTACCGGCTTTTGGGCATCATAGGCAAAAGACAGATCTTCAAAATCAAATACGCCCTTTACATCTTTGATTTTTTCTTTTCCCTTATTATTTTCCACCTCATCCGAAAGCAATACTTCCCCTACAGAATTTACAGATTCCAGACCTTTAGAAATAATCGGAAGTAAATTGATAAAACTGGTAATCTGATTTACGATGGTTGAAAAATAACTCTGATATAAGGTAATGTCACCAACTGTTGTAAGCCCTTTAAAGGCCAAAAATCCCGTAAAGCCCAGGCAAAGAACCTGGAAAATCTGAAATACACACCAGCCTACCGCCCCAAAATTAGCCTGTACGATATCCAGACGATATCCGCTTTTCGCCACATTGTTAAGCTGATGTTCCATCTTGTAGATTTCCTCTTCCTCAAGAGCATGTGCTCTGGTTACCGGAATCAGTTCTACCATTTCCATAACCTGGGCTGAGGTACTTTCCATCTCTTTACGGAACGCCGAATTGGAGCGTTTGATCAGATTTCGAAAGGATGCCATTGTGATTGCAGCCACAGGTCCGCACACAATAAAAAAAATCAGCACGGTTCTGCTTCGGAAGCCGGTAACAACAAACGCAACAATCAGATTCATCAGAATGGTAATCACATTGGTAAATAGCTGCTGGGATAACGTCTCAATTGCTTCTACATCACGCATGATCTTCGACTGTAGACGTCCGGACTGCATTTCCTTGTGATAGGTAATGGAAAGCTGCTGAAGCTTGCGCACCAGTGCGCCGCGGAGCCCCGCTTCCAGATTACGAATCGCAGAACTGCGGAAATGTGTATACAGATAGTTACAGGGCATATTAATAGCAACCAAAAACAGTTCAATCAGCACATAGCGCCAAATTCCAACCGTACCCTCACTGCTTTGACCGGATACAATATTGATAATTCCGGAGGTTGCCACCGGAAGATACCACACACAGGCATGCTTCAGCGCGAAGAAAAAGGCAGATAAAAACAGCTTAAAATAATGTCCTTTATATAAATTCAAAAGAATCCAAAGAGGTTTTTGACTGTTTTTCAAATATGCCTCAACGAATTCATTCTCCATATCCGACAGGGATTCTTCAATCTCATCCATGGTATGGGATTCACCAAGCATTTTTTCTCTCATTGTTTTTCATCCTTATCATTGTAAAAATTCTCCCTTATACAATAAAGCACCCGATACCTGAAATCAAGTATCGGGTGGGAATAATCCTTTTATTTTATTAATAAATGATTAGTTTTCCTTCTTCTTGGATTTCGCATAAGCAAATCCAACAAGTGCTGCTGCAAGAAGAATCAGTCCTCCAATTCCACCTGCGGCTGCTGCGGTAGAACCAAATCCACCGTTTGCAGCGGTTGGAGCCTGCTCATCATCGATAGAAACATTCTCCTCAGCTACTGATGCACTGTTATCTGCAAGTGGAGTCTGATTGTCCTCGATGACTGCCTCCGGAGCTTCTGCGACTTCTTCTACAGTTTCCTCAACTGCTGCCTGTTCCTCTGCTGTATTCTGTGCTGTCGTATTTGCAGCGTTCTGATTTTGGCGATTTCCTCTTCCTGTAATACGGTTCCAGAAGTCTGTAATCGCATTTGCAACGGTATTTACAACTTCTGTTACTGTATTTGCAACGTTCTCTTTTACCGTCTCAATCTTATCAGAAATTGAAGTAATCACCTTGTTAATCGGAGTGTTAAATCCAGGATCCACAGTTCCGGAAGAGCCATTTCCTGAACCACTGTTTCCGGAATCGGTGTTGCCGGAATCCGTCGGTACATACTTCACTACAACTTCTTCCTCTGATAATTCCTTTTCAAAGGTATCGTCCGCAAAGAGCTTACCACAGTTTTCGCAGGATACATATGCAATGTTTCCATCAGCCTCTGCTGTTGCTGCCACTGCATCATGATATACCGCCTTATGTCCAAGTGCCTTTGCAATGCACTCTTCCATGGTAAGTTCTTCTGTGCCTTCAGCATCTGCAAAATACTTATCACATTCTGCACAGTAGTAGTACTCACGCAATACTGCATCTGCAGTACAGGTTGCCTCTGTATTCTCGGTAGTAAGGTTATGAACCTTATCATGATCGCAAATTACGGTCTTATCCGGATCTTTTTCTTCCTCTTCAGATGCCTGAATGCTTCGAACTACAATTGCACCGATACGGGCAAGTGTTGACTTATCCACGATGGTAAGCTGACCATCCTCTACTGTTACTGTGTAATCCTTAACAGTATATGACTTATTTGCATTAAAGCTTGCACTGGTTCCTTCCACCTCAACGGTTGCGGAGGTAGAACCGATACCACAGTTTGTCATCACCTGTACCAGATACTCTCCATTTGGTACATCTACAACGAAGGTCTGACCGGTCATAAGTGCAAAGTCTGTTACAACGTTTGTAGGATATACACCGGTTCCTTCTACAGATTCTGTTCTTCCATCAAATACTGCATCTGGATTTGTAAATCCATATCCCTTTTCTGCAGTATATTCATTTCCGAGCTCTGCAACCGTCTTCTTTCCGCCCTTTGCATTTACGGTAATTGTTGTCCATCCGTCTGCAACAACAGAATTGGAAATACCGAAGTCAAATTTGTAAAGTGCAGGATAGGTTACAGTAACATCACAAAGAATATCTGCATCCAGATTCTCTACGGTTCCGTGAATCATCTGCTCGCTTGGTTTTGAAGTGTCAATTGCATCTACACCCTCAGTCTTCCAGGTTACCGGAACATAATCCTTATTTCCGCTTGCCATGGTAGCCTGTACTGTCTCTGGAAGTGCTTCTACAATAGAAGCTCCCACTGCAACTTCGATAAAGGTGGTAGCAACAGATACTGCATAATCAGCCACAACTTTAATGGTAATTGTAGCTTTGTCTTCATATCCTTCTACTGCACCGGTTGCTTCGTACTCACCAATAGTGTTGTAGTCCACAGCTGTGGTATCCCAGGTTACTGCTACAGTATCTTTCTTTCCATTGGTGTATTCTACATCAACGGTAGAAGGAAGTGTTGCTGTATTTCCTACAATTACAACTACTGCATCCTGTGTAGCAATTCCCTTCAGCTCATTTGCCACAATCTTAAGTGTCTTTACAATCTTTTCTGAGTATCCGGCTACTGTTCCGGTTACTGTATACTCGCCAACCGTATTGATGTCAACCTCGCTGACATCCCAGGTAATAGGAGCATCCAGTTCATTGTTCTCCTCATCGATAACTTTAACAGTTGCCGGGAGAAGCTCTGCAACAGATTCTTCTACTTCCGTTCCTTCTACAATAGGATCTAATTCGAAATCATTTACTGATGCAACACGAATCAGAGTCTTAACCTCTACTGCTCTTGACAGGAATGAGCTCTTTCCATCTACAACTGCTGCAATCTGATAGCTGTAGGTTGTGTTAGAGGTAAGTCCGGTATCAACAAAGCTGTACTTTGTCTCCCCTGATGCCTCTTCATCCTTTGCGTGCTCTGCTTCATAGGCAGCCTTTGCAGCGTCGATTCTTGCCTGATAGCTTGTTTCGGTTTCTGCAATCTGTAAACCGCTAAGTATTACAGCTCCTGTGTAAGATGGATCCAAAATAGCCTTTACAGTAAGGACTCCGTCCTCTACCTTAATGTTTGTTGCTCTAGTTACATGTGCGGCATTCTTGTCGGCATACCTTGCAACCTGATTATCCATATCCTGTACATACAATAAGTTTTTGGCCGTACCAGATACATGTGAAGTAAACAAGGTTACATCATATGTTCCATTTGGTAAATCTGTCTTGAATACTACATCTGAATTCCATCCCATTGCACAATCATCAAATAAATCTGCATATGAGCTATCGTAATCTGTATCAAATGTTGTTGTTCCTCCAGCATAGTAACGATATGTGATTCCAGATAATGAATCTTTTGTAAATCCATATCCCGTCTCACTATCTTCATATGCTACATCGCTAGATGTTACTGCTGTAAATCCTTCCATTGTAGGACCAACTTTTGATGCATTTTTTCCATCTACTCCGCCAAAGTCAAACTTATATTCAGCCTTAACAACACCATATGTAGGGTCATCAACTTCATCCTTGCTTAATGCTGCATTATACTCTTCCAGAGCCTTTTCATATGCTACTTGCCGATTCGCAAAGCTTTCATCCGTCTCTGTAATCTGTAAACCACAAAGTATAACAGCACCTGTGTAGGTAGGATCCAAAGTAACCTTTACAGTAAGTACTCCATCCTCTACCTGAACATTTGTGACCTCAGTTACATGCGCAGTATACTTGTCGGCATATCTTGCAACCTGATTATCCATATCCTGTACATACAATAAGTTTTTGGCCGTACCAGATACATGTGAAGTAAACAAGGTTACATCATATGTTCCATTTGGTAAATCTGTCTTGAATACTACATCTGAATTCCATCCCATTGCACAATCATCAAATAAATCTGCATATGAGCTATCGTAATCTGTATCAAATGTTGTTGTTCCTCCAGCATAGTAACGATATGTGATTCCAGATAATGAATCTTTTGTAAATCCATATCCCGTCTCACTATCTTCATATGCTGCATCGCTAGATGTTACTGCTGTAAATCCTTCCATTGTAGGACCAACTTTGGAAGCATTCTTTCCATCTACTCCACCGAAGTCAAACTTCATGCTGACTTTTTCCGGAGCAACAGGTTCTACCAGTTCTTCCTCTTCTGCTTCCTCATTTCCTGAAGCTACTGTCAACTCTTCCTTGTCAATAGTGGCAATCTTTGTATAATCAACACCATCCTCAGAACGATAGATTTCATATGCGGTAATATCATGTCCGTATAGATCACCATCGTTTGCCGGTGTAAATAAGATTTCTGCACTATCAGCAGTCATGGTGCCTTCACTAAGCTGTGCAGTTACAAGTCCCTTAGATATTAAGTAGCTTGTGTGGGTTGGCTGGTTGTATGCTACGTTCTCCCAAGCAACACCCTCACGATACTGAAGATCGTCAAGGGCACACGGAATTACATAATCGGTTACATAGGTTGTAGTGTAGAGACGAATCTTAGAGTCATCTGCTGCACATCTTGCAATAAACTCATCTCTCCAGTCACCGGTCAAATCTGCAATCAGTCCAAGGTTACCCTTTGTTCCGTTTGAAGTAAGAATCTCTTCTGAGAACAAAATGTTTTCCTGCTTATTCTCTGCATAATTCCACTTTGCAATTAAGGTTGCTTCCGGATAGTAATTTCCGTTCTTATTATTAAACTTGTGATCCTGAATCTCTGCAAGGAGGTCTCCATCCCAGTAAAGGGTCGCATTTGCTGCCGGAGTTGCTCCGAAGGATAATATATCCCATGCAGTAGTGCTAGAATGCTCGGTTCCGATTACAGAAGAGTCGGTAGAATCCCACTCACCGGTACCTTCTCCGCTTGGTCCATTGGATGCCCAGAACTCTGCGCCTAAGGATGTAGGGTCAATATCTGCTGCAACACCACGTCCAACGTCTGCATCCTTTACCGGATAACCAACGATAACTTCTCCTGTTTCTGCGTCGTGAATTTCTACCTGATAGGTCTGATTCCACTCTTCATGAACTTCCATTACTTCAAGCCCATCATTCCATGATACCCAGTCAGAGACATGCATTGCATCTCCATGACCAAATCCGGTAGAGTATTTTAAGGTTCCGTCATGATCATAGCAGCTTGAGCCATATACGATTTCGTCTTTTCCATCGTTGTCTACATCTGCTACTACAAGGTTATGATTTCCCTGTCCTTCCGGGCCGTCTCCGTTATCGGTATCGTATGCCCAGAGTGTATAAACTTTATCCCCGATTCCATCTCCATCGGTATCTTTTGTTCCGTATGCAGTAAGTGCAGTTCTTGTATAGTAACCACGACACATTACAGCAAATGGATGTACACCATCCAAGTATGCGGTAGCAGAAAGGAATCTGTCTACACGGTTACCGTAAGCATCTCCCCACTTTGAAACAGTTCCACGTCCCGGGATATAATCCACGGTATCAAGAATGGTGCCGTCTTCCGGATTGAACATGGTAAAGTATTCCGGTCCGGAAAGAATATATCCGCCACTGTTACGATAATCGTTCTTTTCACTTATAACATCGGTCGGAAGATCTTCTGCCGGACATGCTCCAACAAAGCCTGCTACTGTAAGAGTTGCATCCGTTCCATCTCCACTCTTATAAATGGTAGATCCGTCTGCGGTCTTTACTGCGATTTCAGCCTTTCCGTCGCCATCAAAATCCCATACCTGGAACTGTGTATAATGAGCTCCGGAACGAATGTTAATTCCAAGATCAATTCGACTTAAAAGTGCTACTGCACCGGTATTCCAATCTACATCATAGGTATCTAAGAAAGTCTTACCTGTGTATCCTGAGCCTGAGTTATCCTTTGCATTGCTTGGATACCATTTAACAATAAGCTCTAACTGGCCATCTGCATCTACATCACCTACAGACATATCGTTTGCAGTGAAATTGCAGGTACTTCCATCCGGCATAGTCTCATCTGCCGGCTTGTAGAGCTGCATCTCGATGTACTGGTTATCCCAAGCCTTGGTAGAAATTACTTTAAGTCCGCCGTTTACAGATGCATCCGCACTTCCTTCTACGGTAAACTGTGCATTTTCATCCACATCTGTTAATACAACATTTGTTGTCTTTAAATCTTTTGCTACAATAGCTCCGTTTACTTTTACAGTAAAGGTTGTAGTCAACTTATTGTTTGCATCGAATTCTTCTTCGAAAGCTCTCCATGAAAGGTATACGCCCTCTGTGATTTCGCTTCCATCTGTTCCGATTGCTTTAACGGAATCGGAAAGTTTTACAGCAGTAAGTGCACGATCTGTAAGAATTTCTCTGCTTCCGGCTACAAGACTTCCTGTTACCGGAGTCTTACATGCCTCGGAAAGCTCTCCTGCTCCTCCTGCATTGGAAGCACAAACCTTATAATAGTAAGAAATGTTTGTCGCAAGTCCTTCACTGCTATCCGTAAAGGTGGTTGTCTCAGTTTCTCCAACCTTTACATATTCTTTAAATCCCTTCTCGCCCTCTGCCTTATCTGAGCGATATACGATATATTTGATTACCGGATAAGTGCTGTCCACAACTTCAGAAGCATCCCATGAAATTGTGATGGTATTCTGTACACCTTCCGTATTCTCAGTCGGATCTACACAAACCACGTTCTGTGGTGCAGCCGGTGTTGCAACATCAAGCTGTGCAGTTACGGTTACTGTATTGGAAGGAGCAGACTCTGTTCCATCTGCGGTAAAGCAGGTTACATAGTACTCGTAATTTTCACCAAGCTTAACGGAAATTGCACCATACTCCGTTACGCCAAGTGCATATTTTGCACTATCAAAGGTTCTCTCCAGTTTGAATTCGGTGTCGGTAGATCCCTTAATATAGTAATGATATCCGACAGCCTCATCCACACCGATAAATGAAAGCAGTGCTGTGTAGGTACTTCCCGATACAGACGCTTCTGTCTCATTTAATGAAGTAGGTGCCTTCAAAATCTCTGTAATTGTCATTCCGTTGATGTACTGGTTTGTTCCGCCAACAACGATATTAAGCTGTCCATCTGTCACACGAACGGTTCCGGTTACAGATCCCAGAGACTGCTTACATGAAATGCCTCCAAAGCTTGCACCCTCTGCAGTATAGGAAGGCTTGATGGTGGAGGTTCCTGCAAGGAGGTCTGCGGCATAGATTGTTACCTCATAATCTCCATTTGGAAGGTCAACAGCAAATTCTCCTGCTCCTAAGTTAAAGTCTCCTGCCATGTCTGCAAGATCATCGGAAACGGTTCCGTTATTTCCACGGGAACGTCCATTGTTTGGTGCAGTAATCCAGCCATAACCAAGTTCACTATCATATGCCTGATTCTGGTTGATGCCAATCCAGCCTGCCTGTGTTGCAGAATTATTATAGTTAAAGTCAAAACGATATCCTGCTGATTTTGTTGTTACAACGATGGTATCTGAAAATTCACCAAGTCCGAGGCTGTTATATCCGCGAACTGCATATACATAGGTCTTACCAGCCTCACAACCGGTGTCTGTGTATTTTGCATTACGGCTTACAGAATATTTTGTAGCTGAATCTGAGAACTGATATGCTGCTCCCTCTTCTTCACCTGCAACCTCTGCCCGGTAAATGTAATACATTTCGGATTCTTTATCTTCAGTCCAGCTCATGGATACAGAGCTTGCACCAACTGTTCCGGAGGTAAGTCCGGTAATCTGATTCGGCGCAGTTGTTGCTGCGCGAAGATCTACTAACTTTGCAAGATTTGCAAGCGCTGCTTTATTGTCATCGCTTGCATTATTTTCATTTGTATAAACTGCACTGTTTCCAGCTTCCACAATACCCGTTGCCACGCACTGTGCAAATTTGTATGCACCGTACCACTGCAGGTGGGTGGAGTCGGTAGAACCACCGGCATAAGCACCTCCCGGATAATCACCGGCATTGGTGTAAAGCCACAGGGATTTTCCTCCGTCGATGCCAAAGCTGTTTGCCACATCAATGGATCTTTGTGTAAGATCCACAAGAGCGATTCCCTGCTCCTTTGACATTTTAATCATTACCTGACGATATGCTTCGAAGTTACTTGCATAGGAAATCAGTTTTCCTTCTGAATCTGTAGTATAGCTGTATCGTGCTACCGGAGTTACAAGAATTGGTGTTGCTCCACGCTCGATTGCTCCGTCAACATAAATCTGCATCCACTTTTCAAAATCAGAAGAAGATACATAACGATTTGGTCTAGAGTATGTAGAATCATTATGTCCCCACTGAACAAGAACGTAATCTCCCGGTCTTACATCCTCTAAGAGGTCGTCCAATTTTCCCTCAAGCACGAAAGAACTTGAAGAACGACCACCGATTGCTCTGTTTTCAATAACCGCATTATTTACTTCATAGGTCTTTGACTGGCTGTAGCCTGCGGTAGCAGAGGTAACTTCCTCATAATCTCCATCGCCAAAGAACTCTGCCAGTACCTGTCCCCATCCGGTCTGTGGATAGTAGTAGGACTCGTAGCTTTGTACCGTTGAGTCTGATGCGATAAAAATGGTTGGCTTTCCATCTTCACGTGCGGCATTGGTAGCAAGTCTTGTTATCTTAACGTTGCTTACATATACCGTCTGTGTCGCAGCAGCACTCTCTACTGTTGCACTTGAGGTTCCAAGGAATTTCAAATTTAACTGTCCATCTATTAAGCAGGAAGTAAATTTTGCAGTCTTGGTTTCTCCGGCTGCAACGTCTATATTACTTACTTTTGTAATATCTTCTGCTTCTACATAAGCATTATAGGAACTGCCAGTTGGGTTAACAAAAGTAACCGTTACTTCATAATCTGCATTGTATAAGTCATAGTCAAAAGTAGCTGTATTTTCATAGGTATATACACCATATCCTGTGCTCTCGGTTTCTGTCCAGACTTTAGAGGAAATCGCAAGGGCTCCCTCTGCTTCAGATACATAAGAAGCATCTGATGGCGTAACAGTTGCTACTCTCGGATAATATACATTGGATACCCAGCCTGCTGCAGCATTTGGGAATTCTACTTTAGAAAATCCATATCCCTTTGCTTCATCATATACGGAAGAGGTTGTGATATCACTTCCAAAGGCCAAATTTGCAATTTCTTCATCTTCATTAAAATCTGCATAGGTTGGCTCTTTGCTTAATGTAAAAAAGCTTACCACAGCAGTCTTAAAACGATCCAGCCAGCTTTCTTCTTCAAGTTCAGGATCTTCATATCTGCTGATATACATATAAGAGATGTTTGCAAAATCATCCTCAGAAAGTGCGTAGGTCTCTAACATAGCAGCATATAACTCATCCTGTTTTTCCATGTCCTGTTCATAAAACCACTCGCTGATGTCCTCAAACAGGCTCTCCAGCTCTTCTTCGGAAAGATTGTGTTTCTCAGCAAGAGAGGCCTTCCATGCTGCCTCTTCCTCCTCTTCAGACAACTCATCCAGATCGGAAAGCTCGGCATCTAATTCTTCTTCTCCCTCGATATCCTCTTCCTTCTGTTCCTCGTCATCTGCGTCGATGATTTCCTCATCATCTGAATTCTCATCCGAATCTGCGTCTGAATCCACATCTGCATCTGCGCCTACATTTGCGTCATCATCTGAATCTGTGTCTGCGTCCAAATCTGCATTTGCGTTATCATCCACGATTCCATCTGTCAGACTCGTAGCCTGTACATAGGATAAGTCGGATGCGCAATTTCCCGCTACCATAGCAGCGGCCAACAAAAATGCAACTACACGCTTTTTCATAGTTTCCCTTCTCCTTTTCCTCTTTGCTTTAGATATCCTTCCAATATCGTACAAACTTATATACATTTTGCCATCCTGCTTACCAATCTTTCAACCTATAATCTTCGTTTTCTTTGCATTTTTAACCATTTATTTTTTGTGTCTTTAGTACCATTTTATCAATTATTTATATATTTCAGCATTGCTTTTTGTCTGTTTTGCATAAATGTTTTCGAATTCTTTCGTTCTTTCCTCTCATTTTCCTAGTACTCAAGTCACGTTTTTGCTCTTTTTGTGCAATTTTGTGCAAATACATACTATTTTTATGCATTTTTAATCTTAAACGTTTTCATTTTACAAAAAAAGACTGCCGCTTCACGAATTTTCATTCGTCAAAACGACAGCCCTTATGAAAAATTGTTATCTTAATTTTCTCTGTTCTCCCGCACTATTAATCAGGCCTCCGAAAAACAGCACATACATACATCCATACAACCAGACCATAATCAGGGCAATGGTCGTCATGGTGCCATAGAAGGATACATAATTGTTATATTTATCCACATAAATGGAGAACAATGCAGAAAATCCAATCCAGCCCATGGATGCAAATACGGCACCTGGTATCTGTGCTTTTATACTCTTTCTCTTTTCTGCCGCCTTCTTATTTGGACAAAAAATGTAAAGCAGCCAAAAGAAAACAAACAGAACCGGAATACAAATCCATAAACGGATATTTAACAGCTCTCCCAACCAACTCCAGCCCGGGAAAAATTTCTCATTGATTTGTTTTCCGAAGACCATAAATGCAAGCACAATCAGAAGCAGAACTGCAAATACCACACTATACAGCATGGAATATATTCTTAGAAGGACATAATTCCGTGTCTCCTTGATATCGTACATGACATTTAGGCCCTTTTGCAGGGAAACAAATGCCTTCGAGCTCAGCCAAATGGCCGTGATAATCGTAACCGAAATTCTTCCTCCGGTATTGCCGTTAAAGACTTCACTTGTAAAAGTTTCAAGGGCTCCCTGCAGGGATACCGGAATAATTGCTCTTGCCCATGCCAGAAAATCAGCCTCCGTAAAAGGGGTCAGATTTAACAAAGTAAAAAAGAACAGCATAAACGGGAAGAAGGACAATATAATAAAGAAAGCCGTCTGCCCGGAATAGATGGAAATGGAGCTCTCATTATATTTTTTTATAAATAGCAGTACGTCTGTGAGCTTAAGCTTACTTTTCGCCATGACACCTTACCTTTACCAGATTTAGTTACTAAGCTTTGCATCTGCTTTAGCCTGAAATTTATCAATAAAAATAATAAAGCGTTCATGCTCACCTTCACCAATAAGTCCCTTCTCATCAAATGCCTTTACCGAAAAAGTAAGGGCTCTTCCATCCACCTTTAACAGCTCAGTCTCGCAGGTAATCTTCATTCCCACCGGAGATGCGGATACATGTTTTACATTTACTGCGGTTCCAACCGTTGAGCATCCCTCATCCAGAAAATCCTGAATGCTTTCTCTTGCAGTACACTCCATCAGCGCAATCATGGCAGGGGTTGCAAACACTTCCGCTGCACCACTGCACATCGCAAGAGCGGTATTTTCCTTTGTAACATAGATTTCTTTCCTTCCCTTTATTCCAGCTTCTAACATTTTCCAAACTCCTCACATTTTCTATCGATTTATGAAATCCTATTTTATTAATCTCTTTTCGGATTTGTGTTCCTAAGAATGAATTTTGCTATTTGAATCAGAACGTTTA
>JBJENM010000035.1:0-4302 GCA_051880175.1 Agathobacter sp.
TAGTACCGCTACGCTTTTTACAAACGAGAGTGGGTTCTGATTCAAATATGCAAAATTCATTCATAGACACACAATCGTAAAATGGGCGTTTGTAAATAATTCTATCAATAGGAGTTATCTATACATATGAAAAAAGTTTTTATTTCGTTTTCCTCCAGCGAGACTGCAGAAGCCACCCGAATCTGCAACTATTTAGAAGAGAATGGAATCTCCTGCTTTATTTCTACCAGGGATCTGATTCCGGGAAAAGAATACGCCCAGCAGCTTCTTAGCAATATGGATCAGGTAAAGGCAGTGGTTCTTCTGCTTTCAAATGCCTCCAACGATTCCCCCCATGTGCTCCGTGAAATTGAGTACGCAGTCAGTCATAAAATTCCGATCCTTGTATACAAGCTTGAGGAGGTTACCTTAAGCAAATCTATGGAATACTTCCTCATGACTCATCAATGGATCACGGATTCCAAGGATAAGGATCAAAGCTTATTGGATGGCATTCGAAATCTTCTTAAGAATGAAACGAAGGATAACGATTCTGTTCCCAAGGAAAAGCTCTTCAAGAAGGAGCTTGAAGCTCCAAAGCCGGACCTTTCGACTTCACAGGACAAGAAGTCTCCGAAAAAACCTCCGTTTCTTATTGGAGCAATTGCAGTTCTTCTGATTGCCGTAATCATTCTTGGAGCAGTCCTCTTAAAGGGCGCCGGAATTCTTGGACCGAAAAAGCCGGTGGTCACATATGAGTTAGGCGATACCATCACCTTCGGAAGCTATTACGGTGAGCCTATCGAATGGCGGGTGCTAAAGATTAACGAGGACGGCACCATGGTTCTGTTATCCAAATACATCCTAACCATCAAATCCTTCGATGCACCGGAGGGCGGAGAATACAACCATTATGAAGGAAACGAATACTGGAGCTATGACAACCACATTGTAACGGATGAGAGTCTTGTCATAAAAATCCGGGGAAACAACGACTGGAGTGTCTGCAATCTTCGCACCTGGTTAAACTCCGATACGGAAGTGGTAAAATATCCGGATCAGGAACCGACCTATAAGGCGGTGGGTGACAACTTTTATTGCAATGAGCCGGGATTTCTGTATGAATTTACAGAGGAAGAAAAGTCTGCCCTTGTAACCGTAACAAATCAATCTCCTGCGAACACCTTTAGTGAAAATGCAACCGACGGATATGTGACCTCCGAGGAACGTGTTTATCTTCTCTCTTCCGAGGAATTGTCCTGGATCGACGAAGCAGGAATGGTCATGTACGCAAAGCCAACTGTTGCCTGCGAAGATCATGACGCCTACCGTGGGTACTATGAAGATTTTGTAGAAACCTACCACACCGAAAGCTTTTATTGGTGGCTTCGGGATAATCCGAAAGAGGAAATCAACAAGGTCTATGTGGCAGTAACCGAATATGAAAGTGATATGACCGTCGCCCCGGCCAATTGCGGCGCATCCGATTATGGTGTTCGTCCTGTTGTAACGGTAGATGCCTCAAGTGAAGCCTTAAAGCCCTTGGAGTAGTTTGTCATTTTCTGTCGAATCGTCAATCTTCTATTCTTTTATCTGTCAATTTATACAATTTCTTTCTGTTCATTTTGTAATTGTTTGACAATTTTAAATTATTTTCAAAAATTGTCTTGCAATATTATTTGGCCATGCTATAATAAAGCCATAAACAAGAGAGAGAAAAAAAAGAAGAAAAAAATAAAAGAATAGGAGGTACGGACCACCAGAAACTGAAGAGCATTCGTTTCAAAGTATTTAAAAGAGGAAAACGTGACAGTACATAAGAAGAGAAAAAAGAATTAGTGTTAGCAAAGAAACATTGAAATATAACACAATTCCAAATGTCATAGGAAGAACAAATCGAGTAGAATTCTAAGAAGCGAAGAAGAAAAAAGAAAGAAGAAAAGGAACCAAAAGAAAAAGGTTACCAAGAAAGAAAAAGAAACAAAATCTACGAAAGAGGTAAGGGCCCATGGACGAGATAGCATAGAAGGCGGCATCGATGAATGAAACCGATGTCGCCTTCTTATTTTTTTATTTTCCGGTAATCAGTGCAAAATAACCCCATTCCCAGATGATGGAATCAAAGCTGTTATCCAGATATTCTTCAATATCCGCTTCACTGTATCCCGTCATTCGAAAAATGACAGCCACAAGCTGTAAAAAGCTTTCCTCTGTCAGCTCTTTATGCAGATCAAAATGTAAGAAGCTCCATTGGCAAATGACTGCATATTCCATGGCAATCCACTGCAGCTTCATCACCATAGAATACAAATCTCCTTCCGGCAAAAGGCATGCGGAATAGATCTCTTCTGCCAGAAGTAAATGAAGCTTTGGTAAGTAATCCTGAAATTGCTCTAAAAACCCATCATACTTTTCCAACAGCTCCTGCGCAAAGTCCCCTGCCACTCCAGCGGCATTTTCATGTTCTGCAAAAAGCCTCTCATAGGCTTCTGCATGCTTTGCAATGGGCTCCAGATAGTCGGAATAGATCTTCTTTTTCCGGTAGTTCTCGGCCAAATCAAGCAGCAATTCATTCTGTTCCAGAAAAGTCTCCAATCTATTGATTTCCATTCCCTGAATAATAGAAAAGACTTCTTTGATCAGCGCTTTCTCCCGGTATTCATTTACATCCTTTTCTGACAGAGGTGCCTGCTCCTCTTTTTCTAGCATATCGAGGGCAAAATAGAACATGACCTGTAAAAGCGTAGGGATACTTTCCGATTCGTCTTGTATGAAATTCATGAACCAATCACGTATCTCAAAAAGATATTCTGCAGTTGGTGGGACGTCCCGTTTCATCGATTGCTCATCAAAACTCTGCTCTTCCACCCAAAAATGTGCCTCTTTCCAAAGCAGCCGAAGTACCGCAGGGCAGCCTGCTGATAGGGCATACTCGGTTCGCAGGTCATGCTCATGGGTTTCTCTCGGAAATGTGTGGCAGGTATGGGAAAGACAGCCCTCTCCATACGTCTTCACCAGATGACACAATAAATCTTTATCTAAAAAAGGACATTTCCCGTCCTTTTTTAAAAGAATCTCATTCCCATCCTCTTCTGCCTTCACATAGTCTGTCAGATGCTTTTTCCGGCTTTTCATCTCCGGTGGGGGCGGCATCTTCTGCCATCTTTTCTTTGTAGCAGCATCTACTGTAATTTTCCAGTCCTGACAGCAGGTGAAGGTGCAGTCTGCGGCTTCGCATATGAAATTATCGTAATACTTTGGTTTGATTATTTTCATAAAAACTGTTCTAGCGGATATGAAATCCGTATTCAAACTCTTCCAGAGGAAGCTCCTTTTGATTCATGTCTGATATATGGATATACCGACTTTCACCAATAAGCTTAAACATCTCGTTCAACGCTTTCTCTGTTCCCTGTGCCTCCATGGTGACTGTGCCGTCCCATTCATTTTTTACCCAGCCGGTTACACCACAGGCACTCGCCGCATACTGGGTGCGGTAGCGAAAGCCGACGCCCTGTACTTCTCCGGAAAATGTGAATTGTTTTCTTACTTTTTCTTCCATTTTTATAATTGATTTTTAAAATCCTGGTTTTGTCATATCCATCCCGTACTTCTTTAAATCGACTTTTCCATCTATCACTTCAATTCCGTCCGCTTCCAGGAGTCGCTGCTGTGCGCCGGGGCCGCCAAAGGCAAATTCCCCTGCCAGCTCTCCCTTGGAATTTACCACGCGATAGCAGGGAATCGTATCCGGATCGGGATTGCGGTGCAGAGCACTTCCAACTGCCCGGGCCATGTTCTTATCTCCCGCAAGAGCGGCGACCTGTCCGTAGGTTGCCACCCTGCCCTTTGGAATCTTTTTTACAGCCTCGTAGATTCGCTTTGAGGGAGTGTCCGTAACCAGATCATAGCTTTCTGCAATCATGCGTTTTATATCTTTTTCCGGAATACTTCCATCCAGAATGACAGTGTTCCAATGCTCCTTATTCTGATGATACGCGGGAATCACCGAAGGGAAGGCATTCCGCCAGAAATCTCTCCACTGTGGGTCAACCTTTACATTGATATTGATAAAGCCGTCCTTTTCATAGGTCCACAAAAAAGCCTTCCTGCTCCCTTTTACGCGAACAAGCTGCCAGTTATCGTCATGAAACGGTGCTTCCTGATAGGTGTTTGGAAAGGATAGTCCGTATGCTAAAACTTCTTCTCTGTTCATCATATATACAACTATGTGTTTCCTTACAAATTATCCAATTCCCTTTTTACTTTTGTGTGTCTAGGAATGAATTTTGCTATTTGAAATCAGAACGTTTAAAAAGCGTC
>JBJENM010000036.1:0-4271 GCA_051880175.1 Agathobacter sp.
TCCGGAAGCCTGATCTGTCTAGCCATCTTTTATGATTACCCTCAATTCTTTGCCATGCATATTTTTACAGCTTGCTCATTATCGCGGCAGAAAACCAATTCCGCTTTCAGCGTCGCTTGGTTTTCTGCCCGCGTACATTATAAAGCATGGCAGTCGCCTTCGCAAGTATACCCCACGGCGCAATAAAACGGTTGATAAAAAACTTGATAACATACTCCTCAATATATGGACACTAAAAAGTGCCAAGCCACAAATCAACTGCGCTTGGCACTATCATAATTTATCGTCTTAATAGATCGAAATCACTTTTCATCCAGCCATACCCGGACAGCTTTTACTGTTTTACACCGAATTTCCCCAACCACTTCCTGTGGCAAGAAATCCTCAAACATCTTCTCCTTCCCATTTATGTATTCTACTCTCTGCTTCTTAATCCGATAATTGCCCGGGTAATAATCCTTTACACCATTCAATTCATATGTCACCGGAAGATAACCCGCATACATTGCTGTGATCTTTTTCTCATCACCGATCAGATAAGCAGGTATGACAGGCTCCCATTTGCAGCAGAGTTCTCCCGCCTGCTCGCGTATCGGTTTTTTACCAAACATCATGATCTGCCACATTTGCAAAAACTCTGCTGTAGACCCGCTGAGTCTTGCAACAAACCCTCTCCCCCTTACTGCTTCACAGCTATTGACACTACTGGCAATAAAGGAAACATTTTCCAATGGACTGCGGCCATATATGTCCGGGTTCAGAAATGCTACACAAGCCTTTTCAAAATCCTCCATAAACTCTGCATAAAGACCGCCCTTCAGCAATTCCAGCAAATATTTATATTCCATGTGTAACCAGATTGATTCGTTTTCCAACCACCCCGGGCAGAACGCCTTTGCCCTTCCAACCTCAAAGGGAGCTTCTTCCAACGACTCATTGACCTTATACATATGGAGTCCGGAATCATAAAGATTACTGTTTTTTACAGCATTATACATATTTCCTTTCTTTTCTGCAGACTTTAAAAGTTTCATATAATGCACTGCGCCCTCCAAAAAATCCGGCATACGTTTTCTATCTGCATTTATAAAATGTATATCATCTCCGGCTTCTTCATAATCTTGAATTTCATATCGGAAATATGTTGGAGGCACACCATCATTCTCTTCTACCGCGTGTTCTATTCCCTCCGTCAAAACTGACAGCCAGAGACGGAACTCTTCTGTCAACTCTTCTGACGCGACCCAGTCTTCCTCGCCGTTTATACCCTTTTGAATTGTTTTGCGATACTGCTCTTTCGCACGATTCATCCGATTCCACAGTACTAATCCATCTCCGGCTTGTCTCGTGTGAATTGCCTGTTTGACTGCGTTCCAGAAATCTATTACCTCTTTTGGAAGCTGTACGGAAATCTTATATTGTGCCGCCTTTTCTGCCATGAACTCCAACATTCTCTTCAGTTCGTATGTCTCTGCCATTGATGAACCAAAAAAAGCCGGCAGCCCATTCAAAGCATCATACCACCCCGGTTTTCCTGCTTCCATCTCTATACCCATTCCACAAATGTCAAGTGATGAAAACTTGTTTAATGCAAGCACTACCAGCTTTGCCCACAGATTACTGTGATATTCTTCTCCCTTTCCATGCTGTTTACATATAATATGTCCCGAATTCTCATTTTCCTGTGGTATATCCAGAAAACGGTATTGCCTAAGTCCCTTCTCAGTTCTGACATAACGTCTGTTCCTCGGCAAAACCATTATACCGGAATGATAATAGGTGTACCCATAATCTTCAAACAACACTTCGCGTTCCCGATCGGGATAAACAGACAAATAGTTTTCCAAGAGATCCAAATTATAAGTCCAGTGATCTGTCCAGTAACCCTCTCCAAACTCTGCGTGGATCTGCGCCTTTGAACACTCTATCACCTTTTTCAGGATCTGTTCTCTGTCCACCACACTTCCGATATGATTCTCTTCCATGAAACGCAACAGACTTCCCGGTGTAAAATCATTTCCCAGATGGTCTTTCAATATCTTCCGACTTTTTTCATTCACTCCCGATAATGCTTCGTCGATATTACAAACGCGATAGGTTACCTCCCGGATAATCAACGGATTGTATCCATCCAACTGGAGCAGGCTATAAAATAATTTTAAGTTATAATCCTGCGTCATCGGATAAAACAGCACATCATTCCGCCTATTCTGATTGACATCACGGTAATTACCGTTTCCTTGGGAATAGTATTCCGCAGGCATCCGGAAAAAATTGTAATCCCGCTCAAGATCCCCATGTTTTCTGGAATAAACATAAAATATATTGTGCTCCGATAATTGTATCGGGCTTCCGCCTCTCAATACATTGTCAATAAAAGTTTGGCGGCAGTATCCGTCAAATACTTTGCTCCCTGTTTTCGTTCCGATGACGTCACTGAGTTCTTTTGTCAATCGCTGTGCCACACAGTGTTTTGCTTCAAAATATCCCGTTTCCCGGCAGATCTGCGCCATGAGATGTACCATTTCTTTACAGGCTGCCTGCCCGATCAATTCTGTAATAATCGTGCTTTCTCCCGGATCCAGCATCACACAGGCTGTAGCAAAAGCAGACGGCACCTGATTTTGACAAATCTGCTTCTTTTGCCGCAACCCGGATACTCCATATCTGCCGAAATTTACCGGATCATCAAATGCTGTATCATAACCAAATACGACTGTCGGATCCCCTATGACAGGCAAAAGTTCTCCGGCTTCATCGAATGCAAGAAAGAAATTCCCCTCTTCTATTTTGGTAACAGAAGCACTGTCTTTCGTGCTGTATCGAACCCTATAATAAGGCATCTTCTCCTCGACATCCTCTACCTGCATCCATGCTTTCATGGTCTGTGCCATTTCTTTATAATCAGTCAGAGAAATCCCATAAGGTATGACAGATGGCATTCCATCCACTATCTCTACATACTTTTTCTCCTGAGAAATATTGGAGATCGTTACTCTTCTGACAAGTCCGCCGACTTTCTCTTCCGGAAGAATAAAGTAAAGCACATTGACTTTGATCCCTTCCCTTTCCAGAAATTCTTCTATTTCCATTTCATTCATGCCAATATACATTCTTGTTGAACTGTCATTTCTCTGAAACGCTTCAACATATGTTCCATCCACCTTAAGCATCGTCCTGAATCCAAATTTCTTTACGAGCCGATACGACTGTTCTGCCGGATAGAACTCCATGATGGAATGTTCTTTATCACAACTCCCAAAGCTGCATATTGCCTGCCCTCTATTTACATAAAACGACCAAAGAGGAATCCCTTTTACTCCGCTGATACCCGGCAGAAAACTGGAAAATTCCGGTTTTCGCTGATAGTTCTCTATAACAAAGCGGTTCCTTGTGTCAAACATAATCCCTTTCTCCTTATCCTTTTACTGCACCGGCAACCAGACTTTCCTGCACCTGATTGCTTAATACAAAATAGATCAGGATAGTAGGAAGTGTTGCGATAACCATTCCCGCACCGATCAATCCCCAGTCAGTCGAATACTGACCGGCAAGTGACATAACGCCAACAGGCAAGGTACGGTATTTATCACTGTCAGTAAAAGTATTTGCCAGCATCAATTCATTCCACGTTCCAAGGAACGTAAAAATAGATGCCGTTGCGATTGCCGGACGAATAATTGGCAATATGATTGTAATAAAACATCCAAAAATACTGCTTCCATCAATACATGCTGCCTCCTCGATCTCCCTTGGAATTCCCCTTAGGAATCCGATCAGGATCATAATGCTCATTGGCAGGGCTCCTGCAATATAAGGAATCAAAAGTCCCAAATAACCACCCTTCAATCCGGTTTTATCCAAAATCTGGAACAATGGAAGCAGTGCTGCCTGCGCCGGAATCATAATCCCTAATGTAAAAAAACCAAACACAGCACCTTTTAATTTCCAGTACATCCTGGCAATTGCATATGCCGCCATTGCCGAAAGGATACCCGCTACCACCAAAGTGACTACAGAATAGAACACTGAATTAAAAAAGTATCGGAGCAGGCTGGTCTTCGTAAATGCTGTTATATAATTTTCAAGCCGCCATTCTCTCGGTAGTCCGATGATATTTTCACCAAATATCTCACCGTTGCTCTTGAAAGAAAACGTAATCAGCCAGTATAACGGAAATATTTGTGTAATCGCGATCAGAATCAAAACAGAAAATCGAAAAGCACTTCCAACTTCTTTTCTTGCCTTATTATTTTTCATATATTTGTCCT
>JBJENM010000037.1:0-4257 GCA_051880175.1 Agathobacter sp.
AATTGCTCATTAAGTGCCGACGCTTTTTAAACGTTCTGATTCAAATAGCAAAATCCATTCTTAGAAACACTTTTCCGAAATGGGAGATATGAAAAGATTGTAATATATCCTACAATTTGCTAAAATGAAGTGGAAAAGACAGGGTATTGTTCATACCCAAAAGGGGTGGATTCCTATGGAAATCATTGCACGAATTCATACCGAGTTTGGCAGTAAGTTTGGAATTCCAAGACAGAGCGGTCTTGTTCCGACTTTAAGAGGAGAAATCTGTTTTGAACCGGCATACCGAGATCCGGCTGCCATAAAAGGAATCGAAGAGTTTTCCCATCTTTGGCTGATCTGGGAATTTTCTGAATCAAAAAAAGAGAACGTTTCACTTACTGTGACACCGCCGAGACTTGGTGGAAAAGTCCATAAAGGAGTGTTTGCTACCCGCTCTCCATTCCGGCCAAATCCAATCGGACTGTCTTGTGTGAGATTGGAGGAAATCAGGTTCGATGAGAAAAGAGGACCGATTCTGGTGGTTTCGGGAGCAGATCTGTTGGACGGAACTCCGATTTTTGACATAAAGCCTTATCTGCCCTATGCGGATAGCCATCCGGATGCAAAAGGCAGCTTTGGTGAGGAACACAAGGATGATCAGATAAAGGTAATTTTTCCGGAAGAATTGCTGGAGAAGCTTCCGGAGGATATCAGACAAGCTGCCGTTGATGTGCTTTCCCAGGACCCGAGAGCGGCATACAACAAAAAGCCGGAATATATCTATGGGATGCTATTTGCAGGATATGATATCCGTTTCACGGTGAAAGAGGATGTGCTTAGTGTCTGTGATGTGGTGGATACTGCGGGGCAGGATTATACGAAAGTAAAGTAACGTAAATTTATAAGAAAAGAGGATAAAAAAATGAAAAAAGTAGAAGATTATATCAGAACGATTCCGGATTTTCCTGAACCGGGAATTATGTTTCGTGATGTAACCAGTGTCGTACAGGATGCAGATGGCTTAAAGCTTGCAATTGATGAAATGGCGAAGCTTATCGAGGGTTTGGATTGTGATGTGATTGCCGGAGCAGAGTCCAGAGGTTTTATTTTTGGTATGCCCATCGCATATCTGTTACATAAGCCCTTTGTGCTGATTCGTAAGGCAGGAAAGCTTCCCTGTGAAACCGTATCTGAGACATACGACCTTGAGTATGGCACAGCTACGATTGAGATTCACAAGGATGCAATCAAACCGGGACAGAAGGTTGTTCTTGTAGATGATCTGATTGCAACAGGCGGAACCATGAAGGCAGCCGCTCACCTTGTGGAGCAGCTTGGAGGAGAGGTCGTTAAAATGATTTTCCTTATCGAGCTTGCCGGTCTGGAAGGAAGAAAAGCCCTGGAGGGATATGAGGTTGGATCTGTTGTCTGCTATGATGGCAAATAGCAAAACTTACATTTCGGAAAAGTGTTCCTGAATGAATTTGCATATTTGAATCAGAACCCACTTTCGTTTGTAAAAAAGCGTAGCAACACAATTCCGAAAAGGGATATATAGAATAATTTTATAAAAAATTTCCATACTATTTTAGTAAGTATCGTTTTGTTAAACGAAAATTTTGAAAAAGTAATATTTTTGAGAAATGGGGAAGATGGTATGGATCAGAAACGAGGAACCGGGAGTCTCTGTTTTACAGAGGCTCCTTTTATTATGAGCACAGCATCTGTGGTTGGTACAAAGGAAGGGGAAGGCCCCCTTGGGGATAAGTTTGATGTGATTGGTCCGGATGACAAATTCGGTCAGGATACCTGGGAGGAGGCGGAAAGCTCCCTGCAAAAGGAGGCGGTAACCCTTACTCTTGGAAAGGGAAAGGTGAAAGAAAGTGATGTGCGGTATTTGTTTGCGGGAGATTTGCTGGGGCAGACGATAGCCTCTTCCTTTGGTTTGAAAGGCTTTGAGATTCCGCTGTTTGGTCTGTATGGCGCCTGCTCCACCTGCGGAGAGTCTTTATCCCTTGCCGCAATGACGGTTGCCGCGGGCTATGCAGACCGGGTGCTGGCGGTGACATCCAGTCATTTCGCAAGTGCGGAAAAGCAATTCCGGTTTCCGCTGGAATATGCGAATCAAAGACCGCGTTCTGCAACCTGGACGGTGACGGGAAGCGGAGCCTTTTTACTTAGCACTTTAGATAGCGCAGTGAAGGAAAAGGGCGGAAAAATGGAATTTAAAAACGGCGTGGTTCCGCTGGCAAAAATTACCGGGGTAACCACCGGAAAAATCGTGGATTATGGAATCAAGGATTCCATGAACATGGGGGCGGCCATGGCACCGGCAGCCAGTGCACTGATTGCACAGCATCTTAGAGATTTTGAGCGGAAACCGGATTACTATGACAAAATTGTTACCGGAGACCTTGGAACGGTTGGTCAGGAAATTCTTTTTGAGCTTCTCTCGGCAGAGGGGTACGACATTACATCGGTGCATGAAGATTGCGGTATGAAAATCTACGATGGGGACGCTCAGGGAACAGGAGCCGGAGGCTCCGGCTGTGGCTGCTCTGCAGTGACCTTAAGCGCACACTATCTTCCGATGCTTTCGTCGGGAGCACTAAATCGGATTTTGTTTGTGCCGACAGGCGCCCTTTTATCCCCTGTCAGCTTTAACGAGGGACAAAGTGTTCCGGGAATCGCCCATGGCGTTGTGATTGAACATGTAAGATGATTATTTGGTAGAATGGAGACAAGGAGATGGACTATTTAAAAGCATTTATTATTGGGGGAATTATTTGTGCCTTGGTGCAGATTTTGATGGAGAAAACGAAGCTACTTCCGGGACGGATTATGGTACTTTTAGTATGCGGCGGAGCGGTGCTTGGTGCCCTCGGTGTGTATGAACCATTTTCTCAGTGGGCTGGTGCAGGTGCAAGCGTTCCCCTTCTGGGATTTGGAAATGTACTTTGGAAAGGTGTGAAGGAGGCAATAGACGAGCAGGGATTCTTAGGGATATTTTTAGGAGGATTCAAGGCCTGTGCGGGAGGTGTATCCTCTGCCCTGATTTTTTCCTATATCGCATCCCTTCTTTGTGAACCGAAGATGAAAAAGTAAGAAATCGCCTTGTAAGTAAAAAAGAAACGTGATAAAGTGTAAAGTGAACTTTGTTCAGAATAATAAAGACGAGTGTACACTATGAAACAGCACGTAACATCACAGGAACAGATCTTAGAAAAAACAATGGAAATTGCAATACGAGAGGGCGTGGATTCCGTCAGCATTCGCAAGCTGGCATCTGCCTGCGGGATTGCAATCGGTTCCGTATATAATTATTACCCGAATAAGGAAGCGGTTATTGCCGCGGTTGCAGAGCAGTTCTGGGATGGAATTTTAAATGATCAGGAAAAACTTTACCGCAGAGGAATGGGATTTACCGGATTCTTGGAGCAATACTACAGCTTTTTATACGGAAGACTTGCCCAGTATGATAAGGGCTGGCTTTCGCAGATTGCAGGCAGTGAGTCTGAAAAGAAGGCAATTGCAATGTTAAAAACCGTTCTTTATGACGATAAGCGGATCAATCAGTCCATTTGGAACATGGAATTGAATGAGGATGCCTTCTGCGAGTATGTCATGACCAATATTATGGCGCTTCTGCAGGCCGGAGAGAATAACTGCCGATTTTTTATTTTTTTATTGGAACATCTTTTATATGACGTATAATTTGCGAGGATTTGATTCATACTATTTCCAAAATGGAAAAGGAGATATGTATGATGAAAAAGTATCGTATTATTTTAGCAACTGTACTAGTGCTTTCACTCTCACTTGTATTTGTGGGATGTGGTTCTAATAACAACGGAACGACCAACAATGGCACAACCAATAATGGAACAACCAACAACGGCACTACAAACAACAATACCACCAATACGGAAAACGGTATCGATAATGGTGTAAATGATATCGGAAATGACGTGGAAAATATTGGGGACAGTGCCCTTGAGGGAATCAGAGATACCGGAAACGCGGTAATCGATGGAGTAGAAGATACCGGAGATGCAATCATCAATGGCGTAGATAATGGTATCGACAATGGTGTTAACGGCGTAGATAACAATAACAACGTCGACAACAATAACAATGTTGACAACAATACTACTACGAACAACGGAACAACAAACGATAACGTAAACAGTGCTACAAATGGTAATCTTCGCAACGAATAATATTTTATTTTTACTGCTCGAATCAGAGTGTTCGGGCGGTAAGTACATAAGGGAT
>JBJENM010000038.1:0-18364 GCA_051880175.1 Agathobacter sp.
ATTCGCATGAAAAATCTGCAATTTGAAGTTGTTTTTCAAGGATTTTAGGTATATGGCAGTTCTAGCACCTCAAATCTTGCCAAATTCCACAATTCTGATTGGAATATGCAAATTCATTCTAAGAAACACATTTCTGAAAAACCATCATAATTATTCAAATTGTGATGCATACAAATTATAATAAAATTTCTTCTTTTCCATGAGTTCTTCATGGGTTCCCTGTTCTACAACATCACCGTGGTTTAAGACTAAAATTGCGTCTGCATTCTGAATGGTGGATAGACGGTGGGCAATTACAAAGCAGGTCTTATCCTTCATAAGCTCCCGCATGGCTTTTTGTATTTTCCGTTCGGTCTTGGTATCCACATTTGAGGTTGCCTCATCCAAAATCAGCATTTTTGCATCATACAGCATGGCCCGGGCAATGGTGAGGAGTTGCTTTTGTCCTTTTGAAATATTTCCCCCATCCTCTGTGATCACCGTGTCATATCCCTTCGGAAGCCGCATGATAAAGGAATGAATGCTTGCTGCTTTCGCTGCCGCTACTACCTCTTCCATGGTGGCATCTTCTTTTCCGTATGCAATGTTCTCAAAAATCGTTCCCTTAAAGACCCAGGTATCCTGCAGAACCATGGCATAGGCGCTTCTTAAGCTCCTTCTGGTGTAATTTCTGATATCGCCCTCATCCACCAGAACCTCTCCGGCATTTACATCGTAAAACCGCATCAACAGATTGATGATGGTTGTTTTTCCCGCACCTGTCGGGCCTACAATTGCAATCAGCTTTCCTGCATCTGCCTTCAGGCTCAAATCATGGATAATCGTTTTCCCTTCCTCATATCCAAAATACACATGAGAAAGCTCTACATTTCCTTTTACATTGGTAAGCTCAGTAGCAGCTTCCCGATCCGCCAGCTCCTCCTCTTCATCTAACAGGTTAAATACACGCTCTGCCGCAGATAATGCAGAATACAATTCATTCATAATATTTGCAATTTCATTGATTGGCCCGGAGAATTTTCTGGAATATAAAACAAAAGCAGAAATCTGTCCCAGAACAATCACATCCTTCATATAAAGAATGGAGCCAAACATGGCAATCAGACATAAGCTTAAGTTATTGATTGCATTCACAGAAGGTTCCATGGTACAACCATAATATTCTGCCTCGTTGAAGGAATCTGCCACCTCCCGGTTAATCCCCTTAAATCGTTCCTGCATCCGTTCCTCGTAGGCATAGGCCAGAATCGTTTTCTGCCCGGACAGCATTTCCTCTGCAAATCCATTCATTTTTCCATAGTTTTTCGAGCGTTTGGAAAAAAGCGGCTGCGTTATTTTCCTCATTTTTGTGGTATAAACTACAGAAAGCGGTATTGTAACAAGCACAGTAAGGGCCAAAATCGGTGAAATGGAAACCATCATGATAAAGGCTCCGATAACCGTTACGAAGCTCGTCATAATCTGTACCACGTCCGTTGCCAGGGAGGTACTGATAACATCAATGTCATAGGAGACACGGCTGATGATGTCTCCTGCCTGGTTTCGGTCGAAGAAGCCCACCGGAAGCCGCATCAGCTTTTCAAAAACGTCCTTTCGCATCTTGTGGGCAATTCCCTTACTGACACGAACCATAATGATATCAATTGCAATGGTAAGAAGCGACGATACCAGATAGCAAAGCAACATCCGGCCTGCGTAATAATAGACATTGGAAAAATTAACCTTACCTTTTCCTGCCGCCGCCTCATTGATGGCATTTCCTGCAAGAGATGGTCCCAGTAGCGCAAATACATTGCTGGTCAGGCAAAGAAGAAGAACCAGGGCAATTACATAACGGTACTGGCCGATATAGGAAAGGACTCTTCGAAGCGTTCCCTTTGTATCCTTTGGTTTTACACGGATGGTGTCTTTTTTAGCCATTGTTAGATTCCTCCCATCTGTGTTTTGTAAATTTCCTGATATACCCTGCAGTCCCTCATCAGCTCTTCATGGGTTCCGTGGCCAATCATTTCGCCATCATCCAACACCAGTATATCATCTAAGGTCATAATGGAGCTGATGCGCTGTGCTACAACAATGGTTGTTGTGCTGTTGTGATTCTTACGGATTGCTTTTCGTAGCTTGGCATCCGTCTTATAATCCAGCGCACTGGAAGAATCATCCAGTATCAGAATATCCGGGTTTGCAGCGAGGGCCCTTGCAATGAGGACACGCTGTTTTTGCCCCCCGCTTAAATTTGCACCATGAATGACTGCTTCATGCATCAGTCCGTCGTCATAGTTCTCAATAAATTCTTTGGCTCTTGCCTCCTCCACCGCTTTTAAGATCTGTTCTTCCTCCACATCTCTTCCGAAAGCAATGTTTTCCTTTAAGGTATCTGCAAAAATCGCATCGTTTTGAAACACGACACCAAACATTTGATGAAGCTCTTTCTTTTCGTAGGATTTTACATTTTTCCCTGCGATATAGATTTCACCTTCTGTTGTATCATAAAAACGCATCAGCAGATTAATGATGGTGGTTTTTCCGGCTCCCGTTGCGCCAATGATGCCAAGGGAATGCCCCTTCGGTATTTGAAAATCAATATCCGTCAGACAATTCTGCCTTGTATGTCCTGCCAGCGGATCGTCTTTTCCATATTTAAAGGTAACATGGTCAAAACGGATATATGCCTCGTCCCCTTCTGTACTTTTCATATATGTAGGTATGGGTACCAATTCATCCTGCAGCTTTACCACATGCTCAATACGTATGGCTGAGGCATTGGCTTTTGACATCATCACAAAAATTCTGCTAAGTCCCATAACCCCCATAAGCATCATGTTAAAATACGTAAGAAAAGCTAAAATAACTCCGGGCTTCGTCACCCCGCTGTTTACCAGATAGGCTCCCACAACCACAACCACGGTAAGTCCCACATTAAGGAGCAGGGTCACAAGGGGAACCGGAAGTGCCATGACGGTTCCTGCATAGGCATCCTTTTTTTCCATGTCATCATTGGCCTTCCCATAGCGCCCTCGCTCGTAATCTTCCTTGGATAAAGCTTTTACGACACGAATTCCGGTAATATTCTCCCGCATAATCCGTACAATTTCATCCAGACTGTTCTGGACCATATCGTAAAACGGAATGCCCTTTAAGGAAATGCAGACCATGATTGCAATCATAATCGGTGCGATGGTACACAAAATCAGCGCTAATCTCCACTCCATAACAAGAGTTACAAGAATCCCTCCAAAAAGCAGAATCGGCGCACGAACTCCCATGGTCTGCATGGCACGAATGAAATTCTGAATATTGTAGGAATCGGAAGTAAGTCTTGAGGTCAGGGAAGGAAGTCCGATCTCATCCACCTGATTTCCGGAAAGATTTAAGGACTTTTCAAACAGATCATTTCGAATCTCAAAGCTGCTTTCCGCCGCAACCTTAACTGCCCTTCGGTTCGCAGCAACGTTAAACTGCCTTACTAATATCGCAAGGACAATCATTACCGCTCCCCATAGCAAAGACTTCCATACCATTTTAGTGGGTACCACCTCGTCAATGATATGTTCGAGAACATATGGAATCAGAAGCTCTCCGATACTTGCTAAGAGCTTGATTCCCAGTCCCATCGCCATGACCTTTATATACTTCTTCAAATAGGAAAAAATAAAACGCATTTCAAAAATAACCTTCTGTCTAACGATCCCATTTATCGCACAATGCATTAATCTGATCTGCAAATTTTCCGAGATCCTTGTTAGCCATTCCTTTACACTTTTGAATCACAGCCGCAAGTCTTGCACCGGCTGCAACCAGGCGGTCAAATACCATGTTGGAGGCAGATTTTGCCTTAGCAGGCTTCTTTTCTACTTTCCTTCTATCCCCTACCGCAACGCAGGTATTGGTAATCAGGTCATACACATCCCCTGAAAAAGGCGCAACCGCACTGATTTTTGTTACGTCATTGACATGCTCCGCAAAGGAAACCGCGGTACTTTCCTCGCCGTGGACAATAAAAATTCTTTTGGGAGTATTTCCGAAGGCTTTGATCCATTCCGTCAGATGATCCTTGTCCGCGTGTCCGCTGATTCCGGGAAGATTTACGATTTTTGCCTTAACGTCAATTTCTTCACCAAAGAGCTTCACTGTCTTTGCTCCGTTTAGGAGTGCATTTCCAAGAGTTCCCTCCACCTGATATCCTACAAAAAGAATGGTAGAATCCGCTCTCCAGAGATTATGCTTCAAATGATGCCGGATTCGACCGGCTTCACACATTCCGGATGCGGAAATAATAACCTTCGGTTTATCAATAAAGTTGATCATCCGTGATTCATCACTGGTAACCGCAACCTTTAATCCCTCAAAACGAATCGGATTAATTCCTGCTTCTACAAGTGCCAATGCTTCCTCTGAAAAACATTCGGATACATTCTTATGAAACACATTTGTAGCCTCAACCGCCAGCGGACTATCGATATACACCTCAAACTGCGGATATTCCGGCAGCAGATTTTCTGTCTTTATTCTTCGGATATGATAGAGCATTTCCTGGGTTCTTCCTACCGCAAATGCCGGAATCACAAGATTTCCGCCCCGCTCGAAGGTGTCCTTTATCACCTCGGCAAGAAGCTTTGCATAATCCGGCGGTGTATCGTGATTTCGATTTCCGTAGGTGGACTCCATAATGACATAATCTGCCTCATGGATATATTGCGGATTCTTAATGAGTGGTCGGTTCCCATTTCCGATGTCACCGGAGAACACAACCTTTTTTGTAATATCGTCTTCTGTCACCCAAAGCTCAATGGAGGAAGATCCAAGCAAATGTCCTGCATCCACGAAGCGTACCTTTAGTCCTTCGCAGATCTCAGAGATTGTGTCATAATCCATGGTATGAAAATGCTCTAAAACCCCAACCGCATCATTTAAATTATAGAGTGGTGTAACCTCCGGCGCCCCGGCTCTTTTTGCCTTCCGGTTTCTCCATTCTGCTTCAAACTCCTGAATATGTGCAGAATCCTTTAACATAATATTACACAGCTCGCAGGTCGCTTTTGTGGCATAGATTTCTCCGCGGAAGCCATGATTATACAAAAGTGGCAAAAGACCGGAGTGATCAATATGTGCATGAGTAAGAAATACATAATCAATAATTGCCGGATTTACCGGAATTTCCTGATTCACATACAGATCCGGTCCCTGCTCCATACCGCAGTCAACAAGAATGTGCTTTTCTCCAAAGGATAGAAAATGACAGCTTCCGGTAACCTCCCGATCCGCTCCCAAGAATTCAATGAACATTATAAAAACCTCCCTTATGTCATATGCTTTGTAATATACATATGATACCATAAAGCAGATGTTTTTACAAAAGTTGGAAAACATTTATGATTTTCCAGTCCGCTTCTGCCGGGCAGCAACCGACAGATTTACGTCCAAGCCACTTCGAAAAAGCTTCGCTTTTCCTCAGTGTTCAATCATGTTCTCAATGAATATCCCATATCCTCTTGTGGGATCGTTCACCAGCACATGTGTCACCGCTCCGATGATCTTCTCGTTTTGGATGATAGGGCTTCCACTCATTCCTTGTACAATCCCTCCAGTCTTTTCCAGCAGTTCTTCATCCGTCACCGTAAAATGAATCCCTTTATTGCTGTCCTTCGCCTGATAATCAATTTCCGTAATTTCTATTTCATATGGTTTTACTTCTCCATCCACATCCGATAAAATATATGCTTTACCGGTTTGAAAATCCTGCTTATATCCGATTTCCAGCAACGCATCTGTCTGTGAAAACTCCAGATAATCTTCTTCATCCAGAATTCCGTAAATCCCCAGGCTGTCGTTTCCTATTAACCGCCCCAGCTGATTCTGCTTTCCATAGTAGATCAGTCCTTCCAACTCACCGGGTTCCCCCTTCTTTCCCTTTGTTACATCCAAAACCTTCGTATAGTAGATACTTCCATCTGACATGGAAAGAAGCTCTCCGGTCTCTCCATCTCCGATTCCATGTCCAAGGGCTCCAAAAGATCCATTTTCGGAATAGTAGGTCATGGTTCCGATTCCAGCCATATCATCCTTTACCCAGATTCCAAGCATATAGCCTCCATCTTTGACCTCTACCGCTGATACCAGGACTTTTACATACTCTCCTTTTCTGCTCACCGTAACCACCATATCCTCATTTTGGCACGCATTGATCATTCGGATCAAATCTTCCTTCTCGTTGATTTCCATATCATTCACGGCGAGAATATAATCCCCGGGCATAATTCGATTTTCTGCCGGCGCGCATTTGATTCCATTTTTGTCTTCAATGGTTGTTGTATCAAGCACCAATACCCCGGAGGTATGTCCGTATATTCCAATCACCCGGCCGGATACAAATACCGACTGTGGCTGTATGACAGAAACCTCCATGTGCTTTATGGGAATCACTCCGAACAATTTGCACACAACGGTATAGTTCTCCTTCGTTGCTGCATTCTTTTTCTGGGCAAAGACCTCCTGCTCATCCTCCACCTTTTCAAACTCCACCGGCACAGAAAAATGCGAGTGAATTTCTTCACCCTCTTTTATATAGATATGGTCCGGAATGGAATTCATCAGTGTTGTATAAGCAAAACAGACAAATACCGTCAGATACAGCCATATCACATTTTTATATAATCTTGCAGAAAAAAACCGCATACTACCACTCCAAACGTTTTTTGATAGTATGCGGAAAAATCACTTTTTCATGTAAGCCATTTGCTTCATTTCCCGGGCATTCTGATATACCGTATCCGTAATCTCGACTCCGCCGAGCATTCTTGCAAGCTCGCTTACACTTTCCTCTATGTTCAATTTTTTAATTTCAGAAACCGTAGACTGATTCATCACCGATTTTTCAATCAGAAAATGAGAATCCGCCATAGCTGCAATCTGCGGTAAATGTGTAATACAAATAATCTGATGGTTTCTTCCGAGAAGATTCATCTTTTCCGATACCATCTGCGCAGTCCGGCCACTGATTCCGTTATCGATCTCATCGAAAATCAGAGTGGAAATTTCATCACTCTCTGCCATCACCGTCTTAATGGCAAGCATGATTCTTGACAATTCTCCTCCGGATGCAACCTTTTCCAGAGGTTTTAGCGGCTCACCCGGATTGGTAGAAATCAGAAATTCTGCATCATCCAGACCATTTGCCGTATAATCCTCCAGCCTTTTAAAATCCATGGTAAAGGAGACATCTAAGAAATTCAGTTCATCCAACGCCTCTACAATGGAAGCAGTCAGTTTTTTGGCTTCCTCCTGCCGAATGGATGAGATTTCCTCCGATAGTGCTTTCACCTGTTTTTCCTGCTTCTCAATAGAAGCAGATAAGCCATTCAAATAGGCATCATAATCCTGCAGCTTTTCTATGCGCTCCTGCTTCTTACGGCAGGCTTCTAAAACCTCCTCAATGGAGCTTCCGTATTTTGACTTTAAGTGGTTGAGAATATCCAGTCGTTTTTCAATCTCATAAAAACGCTCCCCGTCAAAATCAGCCGAATCGATATACCCGGAAATGTCATGATTAAAATCACTTAAAAGATTATCAATCTCTGTAAGCTGCTCCTGCAATGCTTCCACTTCTTTGTCATAAGACATCACAGAGGACAACTCCCGGACAGCTCTTCCTAAAAGCTCCGATGCGCTTTCCATCTGTCCGCCGGTAGCAGCATAGGCAAGGCTTACCCCCTCCATGATTTTCTTTCCGTTGGAGAACCGTTTGAACTGTTCTTCCAGTTCCTCGTCTTCTCCGGGGACAAGCTTTGCTTCTTCAATCTCTTTTACTTCATATTCCAGCAGAGATAACTCTCTTTGCTGCTCGTTGGTATCAATTTTTGCAGCTTCATATTCTTCCTTTAATTTACGATAGGTATGATACTGCTCCGAGAGCTTTCGTTTTTTCTCCTCCAGCTTTTCTTTTGCATACTCATCCAATATTTCCAGATGCTTTTTCTTGGATAACAATAGCTGGTTTTCATGCTGTCCGCAGATGTCGATCAATAGGTCTGCCACTTCCTTCATTCTCGATGCCGGAACTGTCTCCCCATTGATTCTTCCAACGCTTCTTTGCTGTGTGATCTTTCGGCTTAACACCACAAGCCCCTCTTCCGGCTCCACCTCAAGGTCTCTTAATTTTTGAATGGTCTTCTCATTTTCCACGGAAAAAACAAGCTCTACAAGGGCCGGGTCATCGTTCCCGCGAAGCATTTCCTTCGGTACCTTCTCTCCAAGGGCCAAATTCATGGAACCGATAATGATGGACTTTCCTGCGCCGGTCTCACCGGTTAAGATGTTCAGTCCCTCATCAAATTCCACATCTGCTTCCTGAATCAGAGCAAGATTTTTCACATGCAGATTCTGTAACATAGGTTCTCCTTCTACTCTCATTTAAGCACGCATCTATTTTATACCATGTTATGGTCCAACAATTTTTCGAAGCTTTTTCATAATGGAAACCGTATCATCTACCGTTCTTACTGCACACATGATGGTATCATCTCCGGCAATAGAGCCAATGATTCCGCCAATCTGCATGGCATCTAATGCAGCAGCAACGGCGCTGGCCATTCCCGAGACCGTTTTGATCACAAGAATATTCTGTGCCATATCCATGGAAAGGAATCCTTCCTTAAAAACCCTGACATATTTCTCGGACATCTGATCGTTTGCTTCCGACAGGACACTGTATTTTTGCCTTCCGTTACTCATGACGACCTTGGTAAGCTTTAACTCCCGGATATCTCTGGATACCGTTGCCTGAGTGACCTCAAAGCCTTCTCTCATCAGATAGGCAGAAAGCTCCTCCTGTGTTTCGATATCATACCGCTGAATTAACTCAAGAATTTTTGATTGGCGCTTTGCTTTCATGTTCTGCTCCTCTATGTGTAACTTTCCATTTTTTTACGCAAAATCTCTAAAAAGCTCTTCTTACTCAATTTACAAATTTTCGTGGTGCTGTTGGCGCGGGAAATGACAAACCGGTCACCGACACCTAATTCTGTAATCGCATCACCATCAAAGCTTACTGTTGCATGCTCGTCCTTCTCCGCCCGTCGTATGGCGATTTCGATTTCAATTTCCGAATCCGGTGCTAAAACAATACTCTTCGAATTCAGATTGTGGGCATTGATTGGGGTAAGAAGAATCATATTGGCCTTTGGGTCCACAATCGGTCCGCCGGCAGACATATTATATCCCGTTGAGCCTGTAGGGGTCGCCACAATGATTCCGTCCGCATGGTATGTACTCAAAAATTCTCCATTTACATATACATGAAGACTTAAAATGGACAGCTCCTTTGTCCGATGAATGACAATATCATTCAGCGCCGCTCTTGCTTCGGTTGGTTTTTCTTTAAAACCTGTTAGCATCATGCGTTCTTCTGCCAGATAGTCATCCTTCATGAGGCAGTCAATTGCCGGAAAAACCGTATTCTCCTCCAGCTCGCAAAGATAACCCAGGGTTCCTAAGTTTACACCAATCAGAGGAACCCCTAATTCTTTCACTTTTGTTGCTGCCCGAATTAAAGTACCATCCCCGCCAAGAACAAAGATGCATTCCGTATTTTGGGGAATTTCTTCAATCGGCACATCCTGATCCGGCTCCCTTTGGGAATTGCTAAGAAGCGCCTTTGCGGTTCCGCCTTTTTCTTCGATGTACGCAATCATTTCTTTTGTTATTTTTAAATCTTCATCCTTATAGGTGTTTGTAATAATCAGAAAATGACGCATCCTTATTTGTCCAGTTCTCCATGTGCTGCGCAAACGACAGCAGGGATATCAACGGACTCCTCCTTTACGGGCTCTGTTGCTTTTTCAATATGTACCAGGTACTCTATATTTCCTTCCGGTCCCTTTATCGGGGAATACTCCAGATGGTGAACCGAAAAACCATTGGAAAGTGCAAAGGAAATGACATGTTCAATCACTTCCATATGCACATTTTTATCCCGGACTACTCCCTTTTTCCCCACCTTTTCCCGGCCCGCCTCAAACTGCGGCTTGATCAGGCAAACCATCTGTCCGTGTTCCTTTAACAGCTCATGGGCTGCCGGAAGCACCTTTGTAAGAGAAATAAAAGACACGTCCACCGATGCAAAATCCAGCACATCATCAATATCTGAAGGAGTTACATAGCGGATATTCGTTTTTTCCATGCAGACAACTCTTGGGTCCTGACGAAGCTTCCAGGCAAATTGTCCGTATCCTACATCCACGGAATATACTTTTTTTGCTCCGTTCTGAAGCATACAGTCGGTAAAACCGCCGGTGGATGCTCCGATATCCATACAGATGCAATCATCTAAGTTTATATCAAAATGTGTCATTGCTTTTTCTAACTTCAATCCACCGCGGCTGACATATTTCAAGGTATTTCCATGGATTTCAATGACGCAGTCCTCCGGAAACATGGAG
The DNA here is from genome assembly GCA_051880175.1 of Agathobacter sp. Classification (GTDB taxonomy): domain Bacteria; phylum Bacillota; class Clostridia; order Lachnospirales; family Lachnospiraceae; genus Roseburia. Next base: position 10,437 of record JBJENM010000038.1, read on the forward strand.
CCTGCCTTATCCTCCCGATTGTTATTTACAAACACATTTCCTTCCATGATCATGCTTTTTGCTTTCTCTCTGGAAGGGGCCAAGCCTTTTTGAACCAAAAGTACGTCTAAGCGTTCCTTCATAATACCTCCATGATACGCCGTGTTACAGAATCTGCATCCATACGCAGAGCCTGTTTTAATATGTCAACATTTCCATGCTCCACAAACTGATTCGGAATCGCAATCGAAAGAATTTCCATGTCGATTCGTTCCGTAGCAAGAAACATTGCGATATGTTCTCCCATTCCACCGCTTTGCACATTTTCTTCCAGGGTTACCAGAAGCTCATGCTCTCCGGCAAGCTCCTTTATTGCCTCGCCGTCAAAGGGAGCCGCAAAACGGGCATTGATTACCGTTGCATTTATTCCTTCTTTTTCTAATTGTTCTGACACATCCATTGCGGTTTTTACCATACTTCCCAGGGCAAAAAGCGCAACCTTCGAGCCTTTTTTCAGGAGCTCGCTCTTTCCGGTTTCAATTGGAGCCCGAAACTCCTTTAATCCGTCATAGGCTTCTCCCCTCGGATAACGGACAGCAATCGGTCCGTCAAATCCCACGGCAAACTTCATCATATCGGAAAGCTCCCACTTGTTCTTCGGAGCTAAAACCGTCATATTTGGAATGGATGACAAATAGGAAATATCAAAAATTCCCTGGTGTGTTTCTCCATCACTTCCAACCAATCCGGCACGATCGATGGCAAAAACCACATGAAGCTTCTGGATGCATACATCATGAAGGATCTGATCATATCCTCTCTGTAAGAAAGAGGAATACACCACAAACACCGGAATCAGTCCTGCCTTTGCAAGACCTGCGGCAAAGGTTACTGCATGCCCCTCTGCAATTCCCACATCAAAAAAGCGGTCTTTGTAGACATTGCTAAAGCGCTTTAAGCCCGTACCATCCGCCATGGCAGCCGTAATTGCCACCACATTCGGATTCCGCTGTCCCATTTTCATCATCACCGTTGCAAACACATCAGTATAATTGGCTTTTACCCTTGGATTTTTGGGAATACCGGTCTCAATTTCAAAAGGATCCGTTCCGTGGAATCTTGCAGGGTGACGTTCTGCCGGAAGATACCCGCAGCCCTTTTTCGTAAGGACATGAACCAGTACCGGGCCGTCTACTCTCTTTGCTTCTTCCAGGACTTTTCGCAGGGCATTCAGATCATTTCCGTCTACCGGTCCTAAGTAGATAATTCCCATCTCTTCAAAAAACATTCCCGGTACAAAAAGCTGCTTGATACTGCTCTTTGCATTTCGAATACTCTTTACTACCTTATCACCGTATTTTGGGATCTGATTTAAAGAATTCATCACATTTAGCTTCAAATCCCGATAAGCGTCTGCTGTCCGGAAATTGGAAAGATACCGGTTCAGACCGCCCACATTTTCGGAAATGGACATATTGTTATCATTTAACACAATAATAAAATTGCTCTTCATTCGGGATGCGTTATTGAGTGCCTCAAAGGCTTCACCGCCGGTTAAGGCTCCATCTCCGATAATGGAAACCACATAATAGTCCTCCCCGATCAGCTCTCTCGCCTGGGCATATCCAAGTCCCGCTGAGATGGAGGTGGAGCTGTGTCCCGTGTCAAAGCAGTCACAGGAGCTCTCCTTCGCCTTCGGAAATCCGCTCATTCCACCGTATTTTCTAAGATTTTCAAATCCATCTTTTCTTCCGGTCAAAAGCTTATGGGTATAGGACTGGTGTCCGACATCCCAGATCAGCTTATCCTTTGGCAGATCAAAGCACAAATGAAGTGCCATGGTAAGCTTGATGACACCAAGATTTGATGCCAGATGTCCTCCTGTTTTTGAGATACTCTCTACTAAAAAATCCCGTATTTCATCAGAAAGCTCTAAGAGCTCATTGGGTGTTAGTTTTTTAATATCATTTTCATGCTTTATTTTATCTAATACCATGTAACAAATCTCCGGTTACACCTATTGGTGCTCTTAGTTTATTTAATGCGGTCAATCAGAAAAAGTATCAATTCTTTCAGGAAAGAACACTCCTTTCCGATGCTTTCCAATTCTGCTACCGCTTCTTCCGAGAGACGTTTTTCGTCCTCTTTTGCCTTTTCTAGTCCTTCGAAGCTTACGTAAGTTGCCTTGTTGTTCTTCGTATCACTTCCGATTGGTTTTCCCAGAACCTCCAGAGTGCTGGTGACATCTAAGATATCATCCTGTATCTGAAACGCAAGGCCAACCTTTTTCGCAACCTTAAGGATGTTATTGATTTCTTCCCGGGAAGCGCCGCCCAAAATCGCTCCAATGCCCATGGAAGCACATAAAAGGGCTCCGGTTTTTTTGTCGTAAATAAAATCCAGCTTTTCCTTTGTGATTTCCGGCGCATCTTCGCCATCGGACTCCACATCAACTACCTGTCCACCCACCATGCCATAGACTCCGGCACATTCCGCCAGCAAGTTATAGGCCTTTATGACACGATCATAAACCACAAGCCCCTCTTCCTCTGATGCCGTTTTTGCCTGCTCTGTGGCAAGAGCAAATGCCTTTCCCGCAGTTTCGTAGGCGTAGTTTAAAAGGGCATCTCCTGCCAGAATTCCCATTGCCTCGCCGTATACCGCGTGGGTGGTAAGCTTTCCTCTGCGGTACATGTCGTTGTCCATGGCGGGAAGATCGTCATGTACCAGAGAATAGGTATGAATCATCTCAATAGCAGCCATAAAGGGTTCGATGATTTTTCCCGCTCCGCCAAACATCTGATAGGTGGCTTCCATGAGCATGGGACGAAGTCTTTTTCCTCCGACACGGATACTGTAATTCATTGCCTCAAAAATCGTCTTCTGAAAGCCTTCTTCTTTTGGAAGATACTCTTCCAGCATTTCATTGATTCGCTGGGCTTTCTTTTCAATTTCCTGTTCGATTGCCATTAGAATTCCTCCAAATCTCCATTTGCAGTAAGTACAAGCATTTCTTTCTCCACGGTATCTAAAAGCTCATTGGCAGCCTTAATCTCCCCCAAGCCCTTTTTGTACAGCTCAAAGGATTGATCAAGAGAAATATCTCCCTTTTCCATCTGATCTAAGATGTTTTCAATATTTAAAAAACGCTCTTCCAGCGTAATCTTTTCTTCACTCACGTTTTATAACCTCCGAAACCTTTGCAAGGATCTTTCCATCTGTCAGATGAACGGTAAGCTCATCCTCAATATGAACATTCTCAATACTTTTTACAGTTTTTTTCTTGCTGTCCTCAAGGAATGCAAAGCCCTGACTTAACTTCTTCATGGGGGAATTGGCCTCCAAAGAACTAGAAAGGAGTAGAAATTGATGCCGTTTTTCCTTGATGATCCATTCCATCCGATCCTGCATTTTTTCTTCCATATCCATTAAGCGCTTGCGCTTTTCATTCAACTGATTCTGTGGACTAAGAAAGATAAGCCTTGTTCGAAAATGCGAAAGCCGTTCTCTTTCCAGCCTGCACTTTTCCTGCAGCATGCGGTCCATGCGTGCCTTCTTTAAAGCAAGCTGCTCTACCACGGCAGAATATTCATATACCGCAAGCTCTGCTGCCGCCGAAGGTGTAGGTGCTCTCATATCGGAAACATAATCGGCAATGGTCCAGTCCGTCTCATGTCCCACCGCAGATATGATCGGTGTCCGGCACTCAAAAATGGCTCTTGCCACAATTTCCTCATTGAATGCCCACAAATCTTCGATAGAGCCACCGCCCCGGCCTACAATAATGATATCCACACCGAGCTGCTCTAAGGCGTGTATTCCATTTACAAGGCTCTCGGCGGCGCCTTCTCCCTGCACCAAAGCAGGATATAAAATCAACTGCACAAAGGGATTTCTTCTTGTTGCAATATTGCGGATATCCTGCACAGCAGCACCTGTGGGAGCAGTTACAATTCCAAGACGTTTTATGTATTTTGGAATTGGCTGCTTGTAGCCTGCATCAAACATGCCCATTTCTTCCAGCTCTTTTTTCAGGGCTTCGAACTTTAGATACAGGTTTCCTGCTCCGTCCAGCTCAATGCTCTTCGCATACATCTGATAGCTTCCGGTCTTTTCATAGACCTCAATGGAACCGGTCACAAGCACCTTGTCGCCTTCTTTCATCTGAAAGCTAAGACCGCTTCTTCGGTTGCCTGCGAACATCACCGCGCTCATTGCCCCCTGCTCATCCTTGATTGTAAAATAGACATGCCCGCTGGTATGATATTTACAATTGGACACTTCACCCTTTACGCAAATAGAACGAATCATAAAATCCTGGGCGAACATATTTTTGATATATTGATTTACCTGTCCGACGGAATATACATTTTTTGTCATACGAATTTTGCTAATACTCCATTAATAAATGCCGAGGATTCATCTGTTCCAAACTTCTTTGCAAGCTCAACTGCTTCATTGATTGCAACCTTCTCCGGAACCTCCTCATCAAACCGGATTTCATATACCGCAAGGCGGATAATGCTTAAATCTACCTTTCCCATTCTGCTGGTTTTCCATCCGGTGGATTTTTCATTGATTTCGGCATCGATTTCCTTCAGATGACCGATGATTTCCTTTGTTTTTTCCTTTATGTATAATAAGTCTGTTTCTTTCAGTCCCTCAAGCTGTTCTTCGAACAATGTCAGCTGGTCGTTCATTTCATTTTCATCATGAAATTCTACGCGGAATAACATTTTAAAAATGTTTTCTCTCAATTCTCTTCTTGTCATCATCTATACTCCTTTTTATTCAGTAACGGCCTTAACCGGCGCTTTCCAAGAAAGCTTTGCATATAAATTAAGGATGCCCATAAGGCATCCTTAATTATACTACATTTCATTCATTTACAAAAGCATTATTTACTGATTCTGTGTGTCTACACTGGCAATTTTCACATTCACAACAGCCACCTTAAGGCCGGTCATGTTCTCAACTGTTGTGCTGACCTTTTCCTGTACCTTTTCAGATACCTCCGGAATGCTATATCCAAATGCGATATTGATAGCAACATCTACCTTTACTTCGCCTTCAATCAACTCAACCTGAATGCCCTTAGAAAGGTTCTTCATTCCAAGCTTGCTTACGATTTCATTCGTAATATTACCAGCCATTGAGCTGACACCCTCAACCTCTGTTGCAGCGAGTCCTGCAATGATTGCCACTACATCATCGGATACCTGAACATCCCCCAATGCATCTGATTTTATTTGAATTGTTTTTCTATTTTCAGCCATGATTTTAGCCTCCTTAGGTTATGCTTTCCTAAAGATTATAGCAGACTTGCTATTCTTTGAAAACCTTTTCATAAATTTATTTATACTGTCTGGTGTTTTGCAACAAATACCTGATATGCATCATTTCCGGAAAGTGTCTTTCCTGAAGTGATCTTTACATTCTTATCCGTGATGACATAGGAAACCTCGGCTCCCTCTCCAACGGATGTATCCTGCATCAAGATACAGTTCTTAACCTTCGCGCCCTTTCCAATCTTAACGCCTCGGAAAAGAATACTGTTCTCTACCTCGCCTTCAATCACGCAACCATCGGCAACGAGAACATTCTTAGCCTTTGCTCCGCGGATGTATCTGGTCGGGTTATCGTCACGAATCTTGGTATAAATCTGATTTCCGGAGAAGAGTCCTTCCAGATTTTTTTCTTCCAGAAGCTTCATATTCTCTCTGAAGTAATCCTTCATATCAAAAATCTTAGCCACATAACCTTCGTAATTGAATGCATGAACCTTCAAACTGGAAACCTGTGGTGTAATCACATCCCTGAGGAAATACGTATGTCCATGAATATAAGCCTCATCAATCAGATTAATGAGAAGTGTTCTCTCCAATACGTAAATATTAAGTCCCAGATTTACAATACCGCTTTCCTTTGAATTAATATTTACCTTTGTAACGCGATCCTCTTCATCAATCTGGAAATTATAGATAAATTCACGGTTTGCAGTATTATATCCCTTGAAGGCATCCGGAATCTCACTCTTATGATAGACAACGGTAACATCAGCCCCGGACTTCACATGATCCTCAATAAGCACTGTAAAATCAAAATTAATCGCCATGTTGGAATCTGCCAGAACAACATATTTCTCTGTCTGTGTTTCAAGGAATCCTTTAATGCTTTCCAAAGCCTCAATCCAGCCGTTGTAGATTTTTACCGACTTCTGCGCATATGGTGGAAAAATATTCAGTCCACCCTTCTTTCTTGCAAGATCCCACTCCCGGCCGGAACCAAGATGATCCATAAGAGAATGATAATTCTGGCGTACCAAAAGTGAAATATTGCTTATGCCGCAGTGTACCATACTGGAAATCATAAAATCACATAGACGATATCTGCTGCCAAAAGGAATAGAAGCCATTGCTCGTTCCGAAACAAGCTCCGGTACCAATGAATCATAACTGTTTGGGAAAATAATGCCCAAAGCTTCGTTCTTAGAATCTGCCATTATTGTCTCCCTCCTTCTTCCACATCATCATAAATCATTGCGTTCGGTCCGATCACTGCATTTGCGCCAATCTTAACATGTGATGCAACGGTAGCAACATTGCTGTTATCCGAAGGATCCTCAGGGCATTCTCCAACAACTGCATTCTCTCCGATTTCAACTTTTTCGGCTATAATAGAATGCTGTACCTTTGCTCCTGCCTTTATTGTAGTCTTTCCCATAACAACGGAATCCACAACTTCTGCCCCCGGTTCAACCGTAACACCGGAGAACAAAATAGAATGCTTTACATTTCCCATGATGTTACAACCATCGGTAATCATGGAATCCTCCACTACCGCCTCACTAGTGATACGATGGCCTGTCATACCGCTGTTGCGGCTGTAAATCTTCCAGTTTTCATCAAACAGATTGATTCCGCTGTGCTCCGGGTCAAGAACCTCCATATTTGCTTCCCAGAGAGAAGAAATGGTTCCTACATCCTTCCAGTATCCGTCAAAACGGAAGGCGTACATGTTGCGGTTATCGCGAAGGAGATTCGGAATAATATTATTACCAAAATCGTTTTCTGAATTCGGGTCTGCCTCATCTTCAATTAAGTACTTTTTAAGGATGTCCCAATTGAAAATATAAATACCCATTGAAGCAAGATTTGATTTCGGATTCTTTGGTTTTTCCTGGAATTCGGTAATTCTGTCATTTTCATCGGTTACCATAAGACCGAAACGTGATGCCTCCTCCCACGGAACCTCCATAACTGCAACAGAGAATTCTGCTCCCTTTTCCTTATGGAAGCGCAAAAATTCACTGTAATCCTGCTTACAGATCTGGTCACCGGAAAGAATAATCACATACTTCGGATCATATCTCTCAATAAACGAAATATTCTGGTAAATCGCATTTGCGGTTCCTTTATACCAGTCCGATCCGGATGCCTTCTGATAAGGCGGAAGGACATGTACTCCACCATACAGACGGTCCAAGTCCCAAGGCTGTCCATTTCCTATGTACTCATTCAAAACGAATGGTTGGTACTGCGTCAATATACCAACCGTATCAATTCCTGAATTCACACAATTGGAAAGCGGGAAATCAATGATACGATATTTTCCGCCAAAAGGAACTGCCGGTTTTGCGAGTTTCTGTGTCAATGCATAAAGTCTGGAACCCTGTCCACCGGCCAAAAGCATTGCAACAATCTCTTTTGCCATAATTTAAGCCCCCTTTATTATAAAACGTTTAGTACTTTTTACTTATAACTTCATCCTACCATACATTCAATTTGTTGTAAAATGATAATTTGCAATTTCCAAATTTTTTCTTTTACTCCGCAAAATTATTTCCCAATTTTTACAGATTTTTTTCGAAATTGTGTTCCTGAATGAACTTGCATATTTAAATCAGAACGTTTAAAAAGCGTCGGCACTTAATGAGCAATTTATTGCGA
>JBJENM010000039.1:0-18218 GCA_051880175.1 Agathobacter sp.
TTGCATATTTGAATCAGAACCCACTCTCGTTTGTAAAAAGCGTAGCGGTACTAAGTTCGCAATGAATTGCTCACTAAGTGCCGACGCTTTTTAAACGTTCCAATTCAAATAGCAAATTCATTCGGGAACACAATTTCGAAATAGGAGATAAAAAATGAGAATAGAGGAAAGAGATTTTAGAAAAAAGAATAAAAGGAATGTGATTCGGCTTGAACACATTCCTATTCAAACAGAGGATGGGAGCGTGGAGTTTCCAATGCTGAAATTTCCGCTCCTTGAGGAATGCGGCATGGTAGAGCACTGCTTTACCACGAGAGGCGGCGGAGTAAGCGAAGGCATCTTTGAAAGCTTGAATTTGAGTTTTACAAGAGGGGATGAAGAGAACCTCGTACAAAAAAACTATGACCGGCTCGCAGCGGCGCTTGGTGTAGGGAAGGAGGACTTTGTCTGCTCGGATCAGACCCATACCACAAATGTCCTTCGGGTGGGAAGGAAAGACTGCGGTAATGGACTTACCAGACCAAAAACCTATTCGGATGTGGACGGACTGATTACCAATGAGCCGAAGGTTGTGCTCTCCACCTTTTTTGCAGACTGTGTTCCGCTGTATTTTGTAGATCCGGTTCACAGAGCAATCGGACTTAGCCATTCCGGCTGGAGAGGTACCGTTGGAAGAATGGGAGAAAAGACTCTTTGCAGGATGAGAGAGGAGTTTGGAACGAATGCTGAGGTTGTGCTGGCGGCCATCGGCCCCTCCATCTGCCGGGAATGCTACGAAATCAGTGGTGATGTTGCCGGGGAATTTGTAAAAGAATTCAAAGGACACGAAAAGGAAATCTTAACGCCTTTTTCCGAGGGGAGTAATATAGAAGATACCGACAAATTTCATCTGGATCTGTGGAAATGCAATGAGATCGTGCTTACAGAAGCGGGGATTCTTCCAGAGCATCTGGCGGTTACCAATATCTGTACCTGCTGTAATTCCAAGGCTTTGTTTTCCCACAGGGCAAGTAAAGGGAAGAGAGGAAATCTGGGGGCATTTCTGTATATCAGGGAATGACCTTAAGAAAATACTAAGAAATTATTACGCTCAAATTAATTGTATATTACAGGTAAAATGGTACACTTAGGGTGTACTATTTTATTATTGTGGTGCGCTTTATCGCACAGTTTGCAAGCTTAGGAGGATATGCAGTGGTTTCTCTTAATTATCGCGATTCAAAACCGATTTATGAACAGGTGAAGGATGGCATTCGAAAAATGGTGGTTTCCGGTGCGGTTGCCGCAGGGGAGAAGATGCCGTCCATACTGGAATTTTCAACCAGGTTTACCATCAACCCCAATATTGTGAAAAAGGCCTACAGGGATCTGGAAAAAGAAGGATATCTTCTGGAGGCGGAAGAGGGAAACATCTGTGTGGGAAAACACAAGGAAATCCAGAATCACCGGGTAGTGGAATTATTGCAGACCTTTGATCAGGTGGTGGGAGAATTGGTTTTCTTGTCTGTGTCACCGGATTCACTAAAAGAACGAGTGGAGCAGATCGATGAAAGGGGACAAAAGGAATGATACAGGTAAATCATTTGGTAAAAAATTTTGATAAATTCCGGGCATTGGACGGTGTAAATATGCATGTGGGAAAAGGGGAAATCTATGGTCTGGTAGGTCCCAACGGTGCAGGAAAGTCTACACTGATCCGACATCTGACCGGAGTGTACCGTCAGGATGCAGGAGAAATCTTTATTGACGGACGGCTGGTGTTTGAAAATAACGAGGTAAAAAATGAAATCGCATACATTCCGGATGAACTGTTCTATTTTCTTCAGGCGGATACCATGGAGATGATGCGGTACTACAAAAGCATCTACAAAAACTTTGACGAAAAGAAATTCTACCGCATGCAGGAATTTTTTCCGAACATTGATGTAAAGCGCAATATTAGGCAGCTTTCCAAGGGAATGCAGAAGCAGGTGGCATTCTGGCTTTCCATCAGCTGTATGCCGCAGCTGATGATCTTGGATGAGCCGGTGGACGGTCTGGACCCGGTTATGCGAAGACAGATCTGGAGCCTTCTTCTGGCAGAGGTGGAGGAGCGAAAGATGACCGTTTTGGTTTCCTCCCATAACCTAAGAGAGCTGGAGGATGTATGTGATCATGTGGGAATCATGAATAAGGGAAAAATCATTATTGAGCGTTCTTTGGAGGAGCTTCAGGGAAATATCAGTAAGATTCAGGTGGCGTGCCAGATTGGTATGCCAAAGCTTCCGCCGCAGTTTCAGGTGCTTCATATGTCCAATATCGGCCGGGTATACACCCTGATTGTAAAGGGAAATCCGAAGGAAGCCGCAAATGCAATTGTAACCGAGGGCAGCTACAGAAGTATCGTTGATGTGCTCCCACTTACATTGGAAGAAATCTTTATCTACGAGATGGGAGGTGAGAACTATGAAGTCAAAGACATCCTGTTTTAACACGGCGATTTTAAAGAAGAATATAACTTTATATTGGCCGATTTGGCTGATTTATACCATTTGTATGTTGATTCTTCTGTTGGGACAGCTGTGGACGAATATCCATTATAATATCCGCTGGGGGACCTTGACGGAAAGCAGACATCTTCAGATTATGTTAGATTCCATCAATCCTGCTACAGGTGTATTGGCGGTTATGGTGATGTCTGTGATTACTGCTATGGCACTTCATAGTTATCTGTTTACCTCAAAAAGCTGTAATATGATTCATGCATTTCCGGTTACCAGAGGAGAGCTTTACCGCACCAATGTGTTTACCGGCCTGCTCTTTTTGATTGTACCGATTATCCTTACATTTATTGCGAGTTTATTTATGTGCCTAAGCTATGGGATTACCTGTGTGGAATATCTTGGAATCTGGTGCGTGACGATGATGGAGGCTGCTGTAATCTGCTATGCAACCGCAACGTTCTGCGCCATGTTTTCCGGACAGCTTTTTGCCCTTCCAATTTATTTTATAGCCGTAAATGTCATTGGACCGGGAGTCATTTCTTTATTCTCCGCTCTGGTGAATTTCCTCGGTTTTGGATTAAGGGTATCCATAGATACCAGTAACTTCGACTGGATGTCTCCGGTGTACTTTGTGGGTAATAAGGTCTGCCTGCAGGGATTTATGGAGAATGTAGACAGAGAATACCTATGTACCGATTTGAAGTTTTTTGGTATTGGACCCCTTTCCGCTTATCTGCTGGTGGCCGTTGCTCTGTTTGTGGCAGCCTATGTGATCTATAAAAAGCGTCCACTGGAGCAGGCGGGAAATCTTCTCACCGTTTCCTGGTTAAAACCGGTGTTCCGCTGGGGTGTTGGTATCTTTGGCGGATTTGCCGGCGCGCTTTTTATCGTAGGAATGATGGAGAGCATACTTGGGACAATCGGAAAGGGCTGGATTCTGTTGCTTGCGGTTCTTGTTGGAGTGATCGTCTTCTTTGTGGCCCAGATGTTTATGGAAAAGAAGTTCCGCGTTTTTTGTAAGCGGATCTGGATGGAATGCGGATGCTTATGTGTGACGGTTCTCGCTGTGTTTGGAGTCTTGTTTATCACAAAAAGCCGGATGGAGAATTATATTCCTTCGGCAGAGCAAATCGAAGAAGCAACCGTGCAGTTAAGCTATAAGTGTGAATATGAAGAAAATGATGTAAAGCAGGTCATCGCATTGCACAAAGCAATTCTTGCCCAAAAGGATTCCTTTGACAAGCTTGACAGCTGGGGAGACCATTGTGCGGGAATCAGTATTTTCTACAGATTAAAGAATGGAAAGCTGATTGAGCGAACCTATATTGTTCCTTCGGATGGCGAAGGGGAGGAAATTGTAGCCTATTGTCTGAATCAGGAAGCCGACCCGGACCGTTTTATCAACAGCTTTTTGTATGCTGCGGATGAGCGGATCGAAAATGTGACGGAGGGCGAATTTGATCTTTACGACAAGGACTACAATTTTGTAAGAACCACAAAGTTTACTCCCGAGCAGATCAGACAGATTCTTGCGGCGGCAGGGGAGGATGCAAAGGAAGGAAATCTGCAGAAATACAATCTTGCATCTGTCTGGCTTTATGACGATGGACCAAAGAGCTTTGCCTGCAATTTGAATATGTATGAGCCATACGATTACCGGAAGGAAACGGATGTGGTTCGAAGAACGGGAAATTTCTTCCATAATTCATACAACTATATCTATGAGGATAACGCTACCTGCTATATCTATTTTGATTTTGGGGAGGATTGCACCCATGTAATCGATGCACTTTTAGATATCGGAGCCATTCAGTCGGCAGATGAACTTCAAGTCTATGAAGAGAATGAAAGCATGGATGATGTGGAAGTATATTAGTAACGAAAAAACAAGCAACAGATGTCCGGGAATAACCGGATGGCTGTTGCTTGTTTTTTGCTGAAGTTTTAAGACTTTTTTTCTAGATTTTATGCATCATATATAGTAAGATAAATTTAGTATTCATTTAAGACAGACAAAAGGTGATTATGGAAAAGAAACACGTTGTATATAAAATCGAAAAAGGCAGTATTGCCGAGGAAATCGGGTTAGAACCCGGTGATGCACTGCTTGCCATAAACGGAAAAGAAATCGAAGATGTTTTTGATTATCATTTTTTAATCAATGATGAGAATCTGACCCTGACCATCCTGGCAAAGGATGGACAGACGGTGGAGGTGGAGATTGAAAAAGAGTATCAGGAAGATCTGGGAATCGAGTTTGAAAATGGTCTGATGGACGATTATAAGTCCTGCAGTAACAAGTGTATGTTCTGCTTTATCGATCAGATGCCTCCGGGAATGAGGGAGACGCTTTATTTTAAAGATGATGATTCAAGACTGTCGTTTTTGCAGGGCAATTATGTAACCCTTACCAATATGAAGGATGCAGACCTGGACCGAATCATCGAGTTCAAGCTCGCCCCCATTAATATATCAGTACACACCACAAATCCCGAGCTTCGCTGCACGATGCTTCACAATCGTTTTGCCGGTGAGGCGCTAAAGAAAATCAAGCGGCTGTACGATGCAAAAATTGAGATGAACGGTCAGATTGTTCTCTGTAAGGGAATCAATGACGGAGAGGAGCTTGAGCGGAGCATCCGGGATCTTTCCGGGTATCTTCCGTACATGGAGAGTCTGTCGGTGGTGCCGGTGGGACTTACCAAATACCGTGATGGTCTGTATCCGTTAGAGCCCTTTGAAAAAGAGGATGCAAGAAAAGTCATAGCAATTATTGAAAAGTGGCAGCAGTACTGTATGGAGAATTATGGTGTGCATTTTGTGCAGGCCAGCGACGAATGGTATCTGACAGCAGAGCTTCCACTTCCGGAGGAGGGGCGGTATGACGGCTATATTCAGCTGGAAAACGGAGTGGGAATGTTAAGACTCCTAATTACAGAGTTTCATGCTGCCCTGGAAGAATATAAGGATGAAAAAAAGAAAAAGCAGGTTCGAAGGCAGATAAACGGTGCCGGAGGAATCAAGGGGCTGCTTAAAAAAGAAAAGGAAGTGGTTCATCATATTACGATGGCATCCGGGAGACTGGCTGCCCCCTTTATCGAAGACCTTGCAAAAGACTTCATGGAGGTGTTTCCGGAATATCAGATTGATGTGGTTGCCATACGCAATGATTTTTTCGGAGAGAAAATCACGGTATCCGGACTGATCTGCGCACAGGATCTGGTGGCACAGTTAAGCATACGAGAACTTGGAGAGCGGGTTTGTATTCCATGCAATATGCTTCGAATGGGAGAGGAAATCTTCTTAGATGACTGGACCCTTTCCGAGGTTGAAAAAACTTTACAAGTACCGGTGGATATTGTAAAATCAAGCGGTCAAGACCTCTTACATGCAATGCTTGGAATAAAAGCATAAATGAAAATAGGTTGTTCTGATATAGAGAGGAAATAGTATGAGTAAACCAATCGTGGCCATTGTCGGCCGCCCAAATGTTGGTAAATCCACATTGTTCAATACCCTTGCGGGAGAGAGAATCTCCATTGTAAAAGATACTCCGGGCGTAACAAGAGACCGCATTTACGCGGATGTTACCTGGTTAAATTACAATTTTACACTGATTGATACCGGAGGAATCGAGCCGGACAGTTCGGATATTATTTTATCCCAGATGAGAGAGCAGGCACAGATTGCAATTGATACCGCAGATGTCATTATTTTTTTGACAGATGTGCATCAGGGACTGCAGGATTCGGATTCGAAGGTTGCGGATATGCTTCGCCGTTCCCACAAGCCGGTGGTGCTTGTGGTAAATAAAGTAGACAGCTTTGAGAAATATATGGCAGATGTCTATGAGTTTTACAATCTGGGAATCGGGGAACCGTTTCCTGTATCAGCATCCTCCATGCTTGGACTTGGAGATATGCTTGATGAGGTGATTAAGCATTTTCCGGATGGGACAGCAGAGGAAGAGGAGGATGAGACACCGAAGGTTGCCATTATCGGTAAGCCGAATGTAGGAAAGTCCTCACTGATTAACAAGCTTGCGCAGGAGGACCGCGTCATTGTATCGGATATTGCAGGAACCACCAGGGATGCAATCGATACCAAGATCAAGTTTAACGGAAAAGAATATACTTTTATTGATACAGCGGGACTTCGGAGAAAGAATAAAATCAAAGAAGAAATCGAGCGGTACAGTATCATTCGTGCCGTGTCTGCAGTTGAGCGTGCGGATGTTGTCATTATTGTGATTGATGCAACAGAAGGTGTCACAGAGCAGGATGCAAAGATTGCAGGAATTGCCCACGACAGAGGAAAAGGAATCATCATTGCAGTCAATAAGTGGGATGCCATTGAGAAGAACAATGATACGGTAAAAGAGTATACGAATAAAATTCGTCAGATTTTGAGCTTTATGCCCTATGCAGAGATTCTGTTCATTTCTGCAAAATCCGGGCAGCGCCTCCCGAAGCTGTTCGAAATGATCGACATTGTCATTGAGAACAACAGTCTTCGTGTTGCTACCGGCGTGCTCAATGAGATCGTAGCAGAAGCTGTTGCAATGCAGCAACCGCCAACAGATAAAGGAAAGCGGCTTAAAATTTATTATATTACCCAGGCGGCGGTTAAGCCTCCGACCTTCGTAATCTTTGTAAATGACAAAGAACTGATGCATTTTTCTTATACGAGATACTTGGAAAACCGGATCAGGGATACCTTCGGATTCCGGGGGACCGCGCTTAAATTTATCATTCGTGAGCGAAAGGAAGAGAAAAAATGATTTTCGAGAGAATTATTTCAAGAATTATTTCTGTTGCAATTGGATATATTTTCGGATTGTTTCAGACCGGATATCTGTACGGAAAGAGCAAGGGAATCGATATCCGTACACAGGGCAGCGGCAATGCCGGAACAACAAACTCCCTTCGTGTGTTAGGGGCAAAGGCCGGAGCGATTACCTTTATCGGAGATCTGCTTAAGGCAATTCTTGCGGTGCTCGTTGTTCATTTCATTTTCAAGGATATTGACCCGGAATATGCAAAGCTCTATGAATTGTATGCAGGATTTGGAGCGGTTCTCGGACATAACTTCCCGTTCTTTCTGAAGTTTAAGGGTGGAAAAGGAATTGCCTGCTCATCCGGTGTAATCCTTGCCCTGTGTCCATGGTGGTTTTCCGCAATCTGTCTGGCAGCATTTATTATCATCGTTGTAAGCACACGGTATGTGTCCCTTGGTTCCATTACGATTATGACAATGTTTATTGTCGGGGTGCTGATCTTTAATTACTATGGAATCTTAGGCGTGGAAGCCTCCTGTATCGTGGAGTTTGATATAGTAGCCGCCTGCTTTACTGCCATGGCGATTTTCAGACACCGCGCAAATATTGTAAGACTGATACATGGAAACGAGAATAAGTTCTCCATGAAAAAGAAATGAAAAAGAGGTAATGAAATCGTGGAAAAGATAGGTGTAATTGGTGCTGGAAGCTGGGGCATTGCACTGGCAAAACTGTTGGCTACAAACGGACATTCTGTGATTGTCTGGTCTATCGTAGAAGAAGAGATTGCAATGCTTAAGGAAAAGCATGAGCACGTAGATAAGCTCCCAGGAGTAAAACTTCCGGACAGTATTTCTTATACAACGGATTTAAAGGAAGCAATTGCAGAAAGCGATATGCTGGTTCTGGCGGTTCCTTCCGTTTTTACAAGAAGCACGGCAAAAAGCATGGCACCGTATGTAAAGGATTGTCAGGTGATTGTCTGTGTTGCAAAAGGAATTGAAGAAGAAACTCTTATGACCATATCGGATGTGGTGGAAGAGGAAGTAAAGAATGCGGATGTGGCAATTCTTTGCGGTCCTTCCCATGCGGAAGAGGTTGGAATCGGACTTCCTACCACCGTTGTTGCAGGTGCACACTCTAAGGCAACGGCAGACAGAGTTCAGGATATTTTTATGAATGAAGTTTTTCGCGTTTATACAACGCCGGATATGCTTGGAATGGAGCTTGGAGGTTCTCTTAAAAATGTCATTGCCCTTGCAGCCGGAATGGCAGACGGACTGGGATACGGTGATAACACAAAGGCTGCGCTCATTACAAGAGGCATTGCGGAAATCAGTCGTCTTGCGATTAAGATGGGGGCAAAGGCAGAAACCTTAAGCGGACTTACCGGAATCGGGGATCTGATTGTAACCTGTGAAAGCAAGCACAGCCGTAACCGGAAAGCAGGTATGCTGATGGGACAGGGATATACCATGGACGAGGCAACAAAAGAAGTAAAAATGGTTGTCGAGGGAATTTACTCGGCAAAGGCAGCCCTGGCTCTTGCAAAGAAATATGAAGTAGAAATGCCGATTATCGAGGCGGTGAATTCTGTTCTCTTTGAAAATAAATCCGCAAAGGAAGCAGTTGCAGATTTGATGCAGAGGGATAAAAGAACGGAACATGCGGGGCTTGCATGGGATGCGTAAGTACTTTTGGTAATTCTTATTTTGAATTTGTGTTCCTGAATGAATTTGCATATTTGACTCAGAACCCGCTCTCGCTCGTAAAAAACGTAACGGTACTAAATTCGCAAAGAATTGCTCATTAAGTACCGACGTTTTTTAAACGTTCTGATTCAAATAGCAAAATTCATTCTTAGGAACACATTTCTGAAAAAAAGGATATTCGAAATGGGATATTCGTGGTTTGGGATAAAGGATGTATATATGAAAACGATAAAGATTAAATATTTTACGGATAAGATCGAAAAACTGACATATATTGATGGAAAGTCAGACTGGATTGATCTTCGGGCTTCTGAGGAAGTGGAATTAAAGGCAGGGGAGTTCAAATTGATTCCTCTTGGTGTTGCAATGCAGCTTCCGGAAGGCTATGAGGCGCATCTTGTGCCAAGAAGCTCTACCTTTAAGACCTGGGGACTGATTCAGACCAACAGCATGGGAGTCATCGACTGCTCCTATTCCGGGGATAATGACATGTGGCGAATGCCGGTATATGCAACCAGAGATACCGTTGTGCATGTAAACGACCGTATTGCACAGTTCCGTATCATGGAAAATCAGCCGAAGATCGTATTTGACGAGGTGGAGCATCTGGAAAATACAGACCGGGGCGGCTTTGGAAGCACCGGAAAAAATTAGGATGTACATTTTGGGCATATGCCCATACTTAATAGCAAGGAGGATATTGAAATGGAAAATCGTATGGTAAAGTTCCCGTGTAAGGAGAGCAATCTGTTAACCCTTCATGCGATACCGGGACATTTTGCTACAAGCCACTCACACATTAATTATTATGTGGATGTGACAAGTATCAAAACCCGTGCATCAGAGGCGAGAGAGGCTGCAAGAATTTTTAATTCCAAGGTGCCGAAGAACACTTACATAGATACGATTGTATGTATGGACGGAACAGAGATGATCGGGGCTTTTTTAAGTGAGGAAATCGAAAGAAGCGGAATCATGTCCATCAATCGTCATGAGACTACTTATGTGATTTCTCCGGAAATCAACAACAATAACCAGATTCTTTTCCGCGACAATAATAAGGGCGCTGTGGAAGGAAAGCATATCGTTCTTCTGCTTGCGACCACAACCACTGGTGAGACGATCCGAAGAGCTTTGGAGTGCATTCGTTATTACGGTGGAATGGTGGTGTGCATTGCATCCATTTTCTCTACGATCGATCATGTGGATAATATTGAAATTGAGCGGTTGTTTGATACCAATGACGCGGTCAACTATGAAGCATTCCCGCTTTTGGAATGCCCGTTCTGTAAGAATGGACATCGAATTGAAGCCATGGTAAACGGATTTGGATATTCCAAATTGTAATTTTCGTCAAAATGACAAGAACTTAAAAAAATATTTGGCAATTTGACAATAGTATTCGAAACGGACATTCAGTATTATAATTATAGCAGTTGTCCACGGTAGTGGATGTAATTTGTATTTAAATACTTAGGAGGTATTTTTTAAAATGGCAAGTTTATCATTAAAGAACATTTGCAAAGTTTACCCAAATGGATTCGAAGCTGTTAAGGATTTCAACCTTGAAGTTGAAGACAAAGAGTTCATCATCTTCGTTGGACCTTCAGGATGTGGAAAGTCTACCACACTTCGTATGATCGCAGGTCTTGAGGAAATCTCTTCCGGAGAGTTCTCAATCGATGGAAAGATCATGAACGACGTAGAGCCAAAGGATAGAGATATCGCAATGGTATTCCAGAACTACGCTTTGTATCCTCATATGACTGTATTTGACAATATGGCATTTGGTCTTAAGTTAAGAAAGGTACCAAAGGATGAGATTAAGGCTAAGGTTGAAGAGGCTGCAAGAATCCTTGACCTTGAGAAATTACTTGATCGTAAGCCAAAGGCTCTTTCCGGTGGACAGAGACAGCGAGTTGCAATGGGACGTGCAATCGTACGTAATCCTAAGGTATTCCTTATGGATGAGCCTCTTTCAAACCTGGATGCTAAGTTACGTGTACAGATGAGATCTGAGATCGCTTCTCTTCACAATCGTTTAGGAGCAACCATCATCTACGTTACACATGACCAGACAGAGGCTATGACCCTTGGAACCAGAATCGTTGTATTAAAAGATGGTGTTATCATGCAGGTTGATTCTCCACAGAAATTATACAATGAGCCAAACAACTTATTCGTTGCTGGATTCATCGGATCACCTCAGATGAACTTTGTTGAGGCAACAGTAGCTGTTGACGGAGCAATTGCTTCCCTTCAGTTCGATAAATATACTGTTAAGTTACCGGAAGACAAGTCTAAGAAGATTATCGATGGCGGATATGCAGGAAAGACTGTTATCTTTGGTATTCGTCCAGAGGATATCTCTGATGATGCTGAGACACTTGCTAAATTTGCAGACAGCACAATCGAGTCTGATGTAACCGGATACGAGTTATTAGGTGCTGAAGTATTACTTTACTACACAGTAGCCGGAACAAACATGACTGCAAGAGTTGATTCTGATACAACTGCTCGTTATGGCGATCATATCAAGCTTGCATTTGATCCACACAAGATTCATGTATTTGATAAGGAAACTGAATTGACAATTACCAACTAGTTCGATAGAATGAAATAGTTGTAAATTAGAAACCGGGTGTATAATTTACACCCGGTTTTTTCTTTATCAGGGGGCGCAAATGAGATCAGATCAGAAACTTCAAAACATTTTAGAAGAGATTAAAGGTATCACAAATTTGGATTCTTTGCTGTATCGTGCAAAGGGAACTGTGGTTGCTGCCACAACGGAGGCAACCTTAGAGGAGGAACACATTGTTGTAGAATTTGCGGGAAATGCAAAGAAAGAGTGTGTTGCCGGAAATTACCAATGGTATAAGATTACTTTGGATGGAGAAACTGAATATATCTATGGACTTACTTTTAACGGCGAAGACTCAAAGGTAATTGGAAGGATGGCTGCCAGCCAGGTGCGAATGGCGGTGGAAAATTTTGAAGGTCAATTTGATCGTAATAATTTTGTGCAGAATGTTCTTTTGGGGAATATGCTGACTGTTGACATCTATGCAAAAGCAAAGAAGCTTCATATAGAACCGGCAAGCCGGGTGGTATTTGTAGTGGATACCGGCAAAAAGAATAATGATGTAGCAATCGAACTGGTGAAAAATCTTTCTGATATGAAAACGAAGGATTTTGTTACCAGTGTAGATGAGCATAGCATTGTGCTTATTAAGGATGTTTCCCATTTTAAAGAAAGTGAAATGGAAGCAGAGCTGGAAAGAATTGCAAAAAGTCTTGTAGATAATCTTCACATGGAAGCAATGATTAAGGTTCGGGTGGGATATGGAAATGTGGTAAGACAGATTCATGAAATCACCCAGTCTTTTCAGGAAGCAAAGATGTCTCTGGAGGTGGGGCGTGTTTTTTATGCGGAGCATGATACTATTTCTTACGGCAAGCTTGGAATCGGACGGTTGATCTATCAGCTTCCCATGAGCTTGTGCGAAATGTATATCAAGGAAGTATTCGGGGACACAGTGCCGGAAATTTTGGATGACGAAGAGGCAATGTCAACCATTACAAAGTTTTTTGAGAACAATCTGAATATTTCAGAGACTGCAAGACAATTATATGTACACCGTAATACATTGGTGTATCGGTTAGAGCGAATCGAAGAAGCAATCGGTCTGGACATTCGCAGCTTCGAGGACGCAATGACCTTCCGTATCGCAGTTATGGTTATTGCACATATGCGGGCTGCGAAGAATTAGTTCTTGACATTTCGAACGTTTGTTCTATATAATATGGATAGTAAATTTAGGTAGAGGTGTAGTATGGCAAAGGTAACTTATGATGAGAGCAGCATATCGGTACTGGAGGGACTGGAAGCAGTCCGTAAGCGTCCGGGCATGTATATTGGTAGTGTAACTACAAAGGGTCTCAATCATTTGATTTATGAAATCGTAGACAATGCGGTGGATGAGCATCTGGCGGGAGAATGTGACACCATCTGGGTAACACTGGAAAAGGATGGCTCCTGTACCGTGGAGGATAATGGAAGAGGTATTCCTGTGGGATTACATGCAAAGGGAATATCTGCTGCCAGAGTGGTTTTTTCAACCCTGCATGCAGGAGGAAAGTTTGATAACTCTGTGTATAAGACCAGCGGAGGTCTTCATGGAGTTGGTTCTTCCGTAGTGAATGCACTTTCTACATATATGGATGTAGAAATCAGCAGAGAGGGATATATTCATCATGACCGGTATGAGCAGGGAAGACCGACGGTAAAGCTTGAAGATGGACTGCTCCCTAAAATTGGAAAGACGAAAAAGACCGGAACGAAGATCAATTTTCTTCCGGACCCGGAGATTTTTGAGCGGACAAGATTTAAGGAAGACGATATTAAGAGCCGTATGCATGAAACTGCATACTTAAATCCGGCACTGACCATCATTTATGAGGACAAGCGCGGGGAGAATACGGAGCACATTGAATTTCATGAACCGGATGGAATCATTGGATTTGTGAAGGATATCAATGCAAAGCAGAACTTAGAGGGACTTCATGAGGTGGTTTCCTTTCAGGGGGAGAGCGAGGGAATTGAAATTCAGGTTGCTTTCCAGTATACCGATGAGTTCCATGAGAATATTCTCGGCTTTTGCAATAATATCTACAACTCAGAGGGGGGTACGCACATTACCGGATTTAAGACGGCATTTACCGCGATTATCAATGGTTATGCCAGAGAACTCGGTATTTTAAAGGATAAGGATGTCAACTTTAACGGAGCGGAAGTTCGAAGCGGTATGACCGCCGTTGTATCCATTAAGCATCCGGACCCTCGTTTTGAAGGACAGACAAAGACCAAGCTGGATAATCAGGATGCAAGTAAGGCTGCCGCAAAGGTTACGAATGATGCGATGCCATTATTTTTTGACCGCAACCTTGAGACCTTAAAGACCATTATCGGATGTGCGGAAAAAGCGGCAAAGATTCGTAAGGCGGAGGAGAAGGCAAGAACCAATCTTCTGACAAAGCAGAAATTCTCCTTTGATTCCAACGGCAAGCTTGCAAACTGTGAGAGCAGGGATGCCTCCAAATGTGAGATATTTATCGTGGAGGGAGATTCTGCGGGTGGATCTGCCAAAATGGCCAGAAATCGTGAATTTCAGGCGATTATGCCCATACGTGGTAAGATTTTGAACGTTGAGAAGGCCAGCATTGACAAAGTGCTTGCCAATGCGGAAATCAAGACCATGATTAATGCCTTTGGCTGTGGTTTTTCCGAAGGATATGGAAATGACTTTGACATCACCAAGCTCCGCTATGATAAGATTGTCATTATGGCAGATGCCGATGTGGACGGAGCACATATTTCCACGCTTCTTCTGACATTATTCTATCGTTTTATGCCGGAACTGATTTATTCCGGACATGTTTATGTTGCTATGCCGCCATTGTATAAGGTTGTTCCTCAGAAAGGGGAAGAAGTGTATTTGTATGATGACGCAGCACTTGAGAAGTACCGCAGGGAGCATGCATCCCAGAAGTTTACCTTACAGCGCTACAAAGGTCTTGGAGAGATGGATGCCGATCAGTTGTGGGAGACAACCTTGAATCCGGAAACACGCATGATGAAGCGAATCGAGATTGAGGATGGAATGATGGCATCGGATACAACAGCTCTTCTGATGGGCAATGATGTATTGCCGCGTAGGGAGTACATTTATGCCCATGCACATGACGCAGAGGTTGATACACAAGGCTAAGCTAGGAGATTGGTATGGAAAGCAGTAATATTATACAAACAGAATATTCGGAGCACATGCAGAAGGCCTTCATCGATTATGCGATGAGTGTCATTATTTCCAGAGCGCTGCCGGATGTCAGGGATGGATTTAAACCAGTTCAGAGACGTATTCTCTACGATATGAATGAGCTGGGGGTAAAATTTGATAAGCCGTTTAAAAAGAGCGCACGTATCGTCGGAGATACCATGGGTAAATATCACCCTCATGGCGATTCTTCCATTTATGGTGCCATGGTGGTTATGGCGCAGGATTTTAAAGAGGGAGTACCGCTTGTAGATGGTCATGGTAACTTTGGCTCTATCGAAGGAGACGGAGCCGCTGCCATGCGATACACAGAGGCGAGACTTAAGAAAATCACACAGGATGCTTACCTTGCTGATTTGGACAAGGATGTGGTTGACTTTGTACCGAACTACGATGAGACGGAAAAGGAACCAGCAGTTCTTCCGGTAAAGGTTCCGAATCTTTTAATCAATGGAGCAGAAGGCATTGCCGTAGGTATGACTACCAGCATTCCCACCCACAATTTTGGGGAGTGTATTGATGGCGTTATCGCATATATGAAGAATCCGGATATTACCACAGAGGAGATGATGAACTATATTCCGGGACCGGACTTCCCGACAGGAGGAATCATTGCAAACAAGGATGATCTTCTGGAAATCTATGAGACCGGAATCGGTAAGATCAAGATTCGTGGAAAGATTGAGGAGGAGAAGGTAAAGGGCGGTAAGGAACGTCTTGTGATTACAGAGATTCCTTACACAATGATCGGAGCCAATATAGGTAAATTCTTAAATGATGTGGGAAATCTGGTGGAAAGCCGGGCAACCGCAGACATTGTAGATATTACAAACCAATCCTCAAAGGAAGGAATCCGCATCGTGCTTGAACTTCGAAAGGGTGCAGATGTGGAAGCTCTTAAGAATCTTCTTTATAAGAAGACAAAGCTGGAGGATACCTTTGGCGTGAATATGCTTGCGGTAGCGGACGGAAGGCCGGAGACCATGGGACTGGTTTCTATTATTCGCCACCATGTCAACTTCCAGTACGAGATTGCAACCCGTAAATACAAGACACTTCTTGCCAAGGAGCTTGATAAAAAGGAGATTCAGGAGGGCTTGATTGAGGCCTGCAATGTCATTGATTTGATTATTGAGATCCTGCGTGGAAGTAAGAATGTAGCGGATGCAAGAGCCTGCCTTACCACCGGTGCGACTGCAAATATTTCCTTTAAGAGTAAAGAATCCGAGAAGATGGCAAAGCAGCTTCATTTTACGGAGCGTCAGGCAACTGCAATTCTCGAAATGCGCTTATATCGTTTGATTGGATTGGAGATTGATGCCCTGATCAAGGAGCATGATGAGACGGTGGCAAATATTGCCAGATACGAAGATATTTTGTCTCACCGTTCCTCCATGGCAAAAGTGATTATCAAAGAGCTTCAGGCATTTAAAAAGGAATATGATTCCTCACGTAAGACAGTAATTGACAATCTTGCAGAGGCGGTAGTGGTAGAAAAGCCGGTGGAGGAACATGACGTGATGTTCCTTATGGACCGTTTCGGGTATGCAAAGACGGTTGAGATGGCAACCTTTGACCGGAACAGAGACGCAATTGAGGCAGAGAACAAATATATCTTTAAGACCACCAATCTTGGCAGAATTTGTGTCTTTACCGATAAGGGACAGATGCATCTGATTAAGGTCAAGGATCTACCTGCTGCGAAGATGAAGGATAAGGGGACTCCGATTGATAATATCAGTAATTATGACAGTAAAGTGGAGCGGTTCATCTATCTTTGCGATCTTGCAGAACTTTCCGGCAAAAAGATATTCTTCGGAACTGCATTGTCTATGCTTAAGATTGTAGATGGAAGCGAGTTTGTGGTAGGAAAGAAGACAACTGCAGCAACCAAGCTTGTGGATGGAGACGAGGTGCTTTGTGCATCCATTGTTGAACCGGCAGATACACTTGTCATGCGTTCCAAGAGTGATGCCTTTTTACGGATTACCTGTGAGCAGATACCGGAAAAGAAAAAGGCAGCAGCCGGAGTTCGCGGCATGAAGCTTGCAAAGGGAGAGACCCTTACCGATATTTATGTACTAAAGGATGGCGACAACGAGATGGTGGAAGTCAAGGGAAAGCAGATCGCTTTGAACAGGCTTCACATTGGAAATCGGGATACTAAGGGCGTGAAGAAGTAATATCATGCTAAAAGGGATGTGGCAGATGTCATATCCCTTTTGACGTTAGGAGGAAAAATGGAGAAGAAACGGTGCAGGTGGTGTAACAATAACAATGAACTTTATATTGCATATCACGATAGTGAGTGGGGCGTGCCCTGCCATGAGGATGAAAAAATCTTTGAACTGCTGATTTTAGAACCCTTTCAGGCGGGATTATCCTGGGAGACAATCCTGAATAAAAGAGAGGCGTTTCGAGGGGCGTATGATGGATTTTGTGCCCAAAAAGTCGCAGCATATGATGAGGAAAAGGTACAGGAGCTTTTATACAATCCGAAAATTGTGCGGAATCGTCGTAAGATAGAAGCATCTATTCAAAATGCAAAGGTCTATCTAAAAATCCAAAAGGAGTGGGGAAGTTTTTCCGATTATATCTGGCATTTTACGGAGGGGAACATCATCTATGAAAATGACAAGACCTTTTCAGAATTGTCAGACCGGATATCCGATGATCTAAAAAGGCATGGTATGAAGTTCATCGGAACAACCATCGTGTATTCTTTATTGCAGGCAATCGGAGTAATTAACTCCCATGAGGACGAGTGCTTTTTGCATTTGTGATAAGAGAATTATCACCTGGCTTCATCATTTCCAAAAACAGCGAGGTAAGCTGTGCGGGTGTTTCGTAAAAACCTCGTTTAATCCATTCGTCCAAAAGTCCAAAAAGACCATAGGAATAAAATCTGGCTTCATAGCATTCAGCGGGGGTGGCACCGTACTGCGGCATCATTACCTGATAGAACGCATCATACACACAAGGCTGCAGATTTGCACGATAAATTTCAAAAAGAATTTCCCGAATCGAATAGTTAAAATCAAAAAAAGTTTCAGCGTTGCCAAGAACATATCGGCAACGCTCTTTCATATCGTGTTCATCTGCCCAGCGATACCAAAGCTTTACCAGTTTAAAAGTGACAGCTTCATTTTTTGACGTGAAATTACGAAACCAAGTAGAACGGTTGACACCTGCAATATTCGCAATTTCATTGACGGTTATTTTTGAAAATGTCTTGTCCTTCATAGACTGGAGCAAGGCATCTGCCATACATTCTTTTAGAAAATCAGTTGTTTTTTGATTACTTCCCATGCTATTACCTCCTAACAGTGCAACTTTTCCATATGAAAAGTTGCATCAGACTGTAGACAAAGCGGCTCTGGGATTTACATCCCAGAGCCATTTTTCTTTT
>JBJENM010000040.1:0-18066 GCA_051880175.1 Agathobacter sp.
TTAAGTGCCGACGCTTTTTAAACGTTCTGATTCAAATAGCAAAATTCATTCTCGGCAACACAATTTCGAGATGGGATTTAATAAGAAGGAATATAAAGGAATAAAGCAATATTGTATTTCCGGGGGTTCTTTTTTCTAAACATATGCCGAAATACATAAAGAAGTATGTAATAATGGAGAAAAATAAAAGGTATTTGCAGGAACGGATACCAGATATTAGCAGAAAAAATAGGTGGAAAAAAGAATAAAGTTATGTAACAATAGAATCAGTATGGAAAACAAGGCATATGGAGGTATACATGAAGTTTTACTTACACAAAGCAAATCGAAAACGAAGAAGAGTAGTTTCTGCACTTTTGGTAGCATGCATAGTAGCGTCGCTTCCGATTGCTGGTGGACAGAATACATATAATTTGTTGACCGGAAAAATAGAGGCCTTCGCTACAAACTGGACCCAGAAGAAAAATGAGGCCGAACAGCAGAAAAATCAGGTTCAGCAAAATCTGAATAACAAGAAAAACGAAATTTCAAATATGCAGCAGGACCAGAAAGAGGTAAACAGCAATATTAATTCTACAAGTGCAAACTTGAATACCATTATTGCCGAGATTGAGGAGACTTCGCAAAAAATCGTAAATAAGCAGGCGGAAATCGATCAGGCGGCACAGGACCTTGCGGCGGCACAGGCGGATGCGGATGCGCAGTATGAAGCCATGAAGCTACGTATACAGTTTATGTACGAGCATGATACCGATGATTCCATGTGGGAGGCTCTGCTTGGCTCAGAAGGAATGGCGGAGATGATGACAAGGCTTGAGTATATAGCGGATGTATATGCATCGGATCGTGCCCTGATGGATGCATATCTGCTTGCAGTTCAGATGGTAGAAGAACGTCAGGCGCAGCTGGCGGCAGATATGGAGGAACTGGTAGATTTACAGAATTCACTGGAAGACAAAAAAACTTCTTTACAGTCCGCTCTAAATAGTTTAAAAAATCAATCTGCAAACATTGAAAAGGAACTGGCAGATGCAGCGAAGGCAGTTACCAGTTATCAGAATCAGATTAAAAAGCTGGAAGATTTGATTCGCGAATATGAAGCTGCCGCAGCCGGTGTAAACCCGGATGAGTATGAGGGTGGCGGAACCGGATCGGGAGGCTTCGGTACGGCAAAATACCTGCAGGATGACAGCTATAATCCGGAATACCGTACAAGCATCGATCCGAATGAACTGGTAAACTACGCACTGCAGTTTGTGGGTAACCCTTATGTATGGGGTGGAAACAGCTTGACAAATGGTATAGACTGCTCCGGATTTGTAAAGCAGGTTTATGCACATTTTGGAATCTCTACGCCAAGATATTCCCAGTCCTTTAAGACCTCCGGTCAGCCGGTATCTTTTAACAACATGAAGGCGGGAGATGTGGTTGTATATCCGGGACATGTTGCAATTTATATGGGAAATGGTAAAATTGTAGAGGCACAGTCTTCCAAAACAGGTATTACCAATTATCGTTCTGTCAGATGTCATACCATAACCGGTATTCGAAGATTGTTATAGAAACAGGAGTCGGAAATGACGTTTTCTAAACGTATAAAGGAGTTTCGACAAAGTCAGAAAAAGTATATTGTTACCATTGTTCTTGCAGTAATCGTGCTGTTTCTTTCCGGCTATTCTTATTGGAGGGAAAGTGACCGGACAAAGCTTGTTTACAGGGAGTCTCTTGATCGGGAAGTCGCAGAAGTAAACGGAGAAAAGCTTACGCTGTCGGATATGGCATTTTATGTAGCCTATGAGGAGAATCAGGTAGAGCAGCAGGCTCTTGCCTATGATGCTGGTGATACGTCAAAGTATTGGAATATGCACACCAATGGAACCTATGTACGGATTGCTGCCAGAAATGCCACCATCCAGATGCTGGTGCATGATGAGATTTTTTACCAGATGGCGGTAGCGGAAGGCATAGAGCTAAATGAGGAAGAGGAAGAGACACTCCTTTTGTCCGTCCAGGACTTCTGGTATGATTTGGAAAACGAAGGAAAAGAAGAAAAGCTTGGGATAGACAGGCAAAATATTGAGAATGCCATGCGAAAGATGATGTATGCCCAAAAAATGCAGCTGATTTACAGCCAGCTACAGGGAGCATCCTATGAAGACTATGAGTTTTATACCGATTCCTATCAGGCGTTTGCAAAGACGCAGGATGTAATCATAAATGAAAATGTGTTAAAGCGGATTTCCTTTGGAAATGTCACGCTGGAGCATGGAAAGAAAGAAGAATAGAAATGGCAGTAAAAATCGGGAGAAATGATCCCTGCTGGTGCAGGAGCGGTAAGAAGTATAAGGTATGCCATGCGGCATTTGATGATCGAATTGCAAAGATTGCAGCTTCGGGGCACCGGGTACCGACACATGATATTATAAAAAATGCAGACCAGATCGCCGGAATTAAGGAAAGTGCGAAAATCAATATCGCAGTATTGGACTATATTGAAGAGCATATTCATGAGGGCATGAATACGGCGGAAATTGATAAGATCGTATACGATATGACTACCGGAATGGGAGGAATTCCTGCACCGCTGAATTATGAAGGATTTCCATACAGTGTATGTACTTCCGTAAACAATCAGGTATGCCATGGCTTCCCGTCTGAGAATGTCATTTTAAAGGATGGAGATATTATCAATGTGGACTGCTCCACCATCTTAAATGGGTATTTTTCCGATTCTTCACGAATGTTCTGCATTGGAAATGTGAGCCCGGAGAAGAAAAAACTGGTGGATGTCACGAAGGAATGCGTATATCTCGGACTGGAAGAAGTAAAGCCCTGGGGATTTCTTGGGGATATGGGGCAGGCAGTCCATGACCATGCCTATAAAAACGGTTACAGTGTTGTCCGGGAAATCGGTGGACATGGAGTCGGTTTACAGTTCCATGAAGATCCATGGGTAGGATACAATTCAAAAAAAGGAACCGAGATGTTAATGGTTCCGGGAATGATATTTACGATTGAACCTATGGTGAATATGGGAAAACCGGATATCTTTGTGGATGACGAAAATGATTGGGAAGTATATACGGATGACGGACTTCCTTCTGCACAGTGGGAAATCATGGTGCTTGTTACAGAAGACGGGCATGAGGTCCTCTGCTGGTAAAGGAATGCTGCATAAGTTAAAAAGAGACCTCACATTATCGGCTTTTTGCCGATGATGCGGGGGATTTTTTTATCCGTATTTTTGTTGAAAAAGAAAGCCTGCTATCATAAAATAGGAACTATAGGAGTAGGACATGAAAAAAAAGATTATCATACTTTTAAGCAGTTTGCTGCTGCTTCTGGCATTTGTTTACTATTTTGTTCCCGATGAACAAATAAATGAATATGCTAAATTCTTCCAAAAGGAACAGGCAGAGGTTTCGGAAGCTGCCGAAGCGGACCGGGAGACAATAAAGCTTCAGATTCCGGTTTCAACGGGAGAGGATACGAAGATACAGGAATCCCAAAGCCGGGAAGAAACCGAGGAAGACGAAAAGACAGAAGTAGAGACCGAGGCAGAGGAAAAGAATGCGACACTTCTTTCGGAAGCAAAGCTACCGGGGCATTTGCTGTATTATTACGAAACACTATCCGATGAGGAAAAAAGTCTTTACCGGGAATTGTATGCGATTATGGCAGACCATATGGATTATACAAATGTAGGAACTACCGACTCGAAAAGAGTGGGACAGCTTATGGAGTACGTGCTGTTGGATAATCCGGAGCTGTTCTATATAGACAGCCTCAAGACGCAGACAACTACGATTGGCTCTAACGTTTCCATGGCGGTTATGGCTGAGGAAAATATGACGCAGAATGAGCAGAATACAGCCAAAGCAAACATAGAGAATTACAAAAATGTATGCTTTGCCAATATCCGGTCGGATATGTCGGATTATGAAAAGACGCTGGTCATCTATGAGTATGTTGTGACACATTTGAAGTATACCAAAGGGGCACCCTATAATCAGAGCTTATATTCTGCGGTTTTAGGGGAAAGCGTATGCAGAGGCTATGCATGTGCCTTCAAATATTTATGTGATGAGGCAGGCATTGACTGTATTGTTGTGACGGGAAGCATGCAGGGAGAGAATCATGCCTGGAACATGGTAAGAATAGATGGAATCTGGAGCCAGGTGGATTGTACAGCCGGGGATGATTTGGAGGATGCCGGATATGCGGTGGATTACAGCTGGTTTGGCGGAAGTGATTCCTATATGCAGGCAACCCATACCTTAAGTGGAGGAGTAACACTTCCTGTTGCGGATTCCATGGCAAATTTTTATTATGTCCGACAGGGACTTTATTTTGACAGCTACGATTTTGAAAAGCTGTCAGCGCTTCTCGGGACGGGATGCGATTTCTCATTCCAATGTGCAAACCAGGCTGTTTACGATCAGTATCAGTACGAAATGTCAAACAGCCAGGATGTTGCGCGGGCCATCGGACAGGGAAAAAGCGTTTCGTATATGGGAAACGGAAACACGTATACCATTTATGTTGAGTTTTAAAAGGAAGAGTAATGAACATTTTTAAGATAAATAAAGAGGAAATGGAAAAAAACATAATACACGATTTTGATAAAGAAGAACCGGAGGCTACGAAAAAGAGTAAAAATAAGGAACCTCTGGCGAACTGGGTGATTATTGTTGCGGTTTTGGTGTTGGTATCCTTTGCGATTTTACTGGCAGTACTTGCTATTTTAAAGTTTTCGGATAAGAAGGAAACCGCAAAAGAGGTAACCTATACTATTGAGGAAGTACAGCAGATGCTTGAGGACGAGAGCAACAAGGCCTCGGCGGCACAGGAAGAGGCAAGAATTCAGGGACGGGAGGAAACTCTGGAGGAATTAAAAATATCCCTTATGACCGGAGACTCTGCAATCAAAGCGATTCGCCCCTTCTATCCCGATGAACTGGTTCTGGCTGCAAACGGAGCATATGTGTTTGTACCAATTGACCGGACGCTTTCCATGAATAATCTGGAACAGGCGGGAGTACAGGTTCTGGAAAATGGGGAATACCAATATGTCAGTGATGGAAATGTAGTATCAAGAAAAGGAATTGATGTATCCTCCCATCAGGGAAAGATCAAATGGGATGAAGTAGCTGCCGATGGCGTGGAATTTGCATTTATTCGAGCCGTTTACCGGGGATATGGCTCTGCGGGAAAACTGGTGGAGGATGAGCGCTTTGATGCAAATATGCAGGGAGCCATGAACAATGGAATCGAAGTCGGCGCCTATGTATTTACTCAGGCAGTAACCGAAGAAGAAGTCCTTGAGGAAGCAAGACTTGCAATTCAGAAGGTCTCAAAATATACCGATGACTGCACCATTGTAGTAGATGTGGAAAAGACAGCAGATGCATCCGGAAGAATGAATGCCCTTACTCCGGAGGAGCGGACAAGATTGGTAAAGCTGTTTTGTGAGACGGTGGAAGAAGCTGGCTATAAGCCCATGATCTACTTCAATCTGGAAATGGCAGCTTTGATGCTGGATTTGGAAGAACTGGAGGAGTATGATAAATGGTTTGCCGCATATTCCGATACGCTGTACTACCCATATGATTATGAAATCTGGCAGTACAGCGAAAAAGGAGAAGTCGCAGGAATATCCGGACCGGTAGACCTGGATATCTCAATCGGTAAGCTCAGCGATTAAAGACTTAAGCTGGTTCATGATCTGCTGACGAACCTTAGGATTGCGGAAATTCGTAGAATGAACGTAACGCAGTAAAAATTCTTGAAATACCTTCACCATATCACTATGCTCTGTATCAAGTGTGATCAGGCCGTCCTTGCAATTTGTCAGGACGGCTTTTTTCGAGTGTTTAATCAGGATTGCGATATAGTCATTTTCATCGTAGGGAATCGGAATCAGATGAAATTTTTCGTAAGTCTCCATGGTCCTTAGAATGTTCTGCAAATGAAGCGCATAGGTTTGCGGCGTATAGAATTCCTTTTCATCCTTTATGATGCTTGGGGCTTCTATGCGGACTTTGCCGGAACGGACCTCTTCCGCGGTAGCAATGGGACAGATCTCAATATCTTCAAAAAGAAGAAGGTCAGATTCGATTCTCTCCTTGTGATCGATATAGAAACGGGCGAAATCGGACCGGTAGGAATCGTTTGGCCTCTGGGCATAGTCCTTTAGAATAGACATAGGAAGAGTACTTGGGGGAAGGGAGGTTCTCTTTTGCAGCCGGTCAGACGGAATCGTACTTAAATGTGCTATGCACCGGTTGGCCTCCTCATGTGTGCGGTAAATCTTCATTGCAGGAATGCATATGTTCAGGTAATCAAGAAAAAATGCAGAGGTTTGCTCTATGGCAAAGGAATTGGTGGATACCAGAGTTGCCCGGGAGTTTGGATTGTTTGCAATGCTGGCAGAAAAAAGGCATATTTTCCCCGGAATAATGATAAAGGTATGATTAAAGACTCCATCCCGGATTCGCGGATAATAATAGGGCTCCACATTTCCCGTGATATAGGAAGGAATCCAGTGGAGGAGGTTTTCGTAGGCAACCGATAAGGAGGTATTCAAATCCAGAATATGTATCATGCGCATGCCCTTTTTGGCTAAGAGAATTCGCTTCTCTTCCAGCTCGGCAAGAAAAGCGGAATCTTCATAATACCAGGTAGGATTCTCTTCATTGCAGACATAGATAGTCTGAGGCTCGTTAAGCTCCAGGGCCTGTTGGTACATGAGCCGGATTGCATTGCGCTTACCCTCATTTCCATAAAAAACGAATTGTTCCTGTTCTTTGGAAGAGAAGACCTCTTTTGAAGAAGACGGTTCCTTGGTGGAAGATTTCAGGCCGCTTTCCAGGAAGAGCTTCTGATTAGGATTAGGAGATGGAATGGGGGTATCCATTAGCCAACAGAAAATTGCTTCCGATAATTCTTCTGTGGTCATTTTATTTGAAAATGCCGTATGTCCAATGCCTTCTGATAGTGCTATCCGCTGGGAATTCGAGGTACAATGGCGGGCAAAAAAGGAAGCCATGGAGCGTAAGCTTTCAGAATCTCTTGGGCGCCCCCGCCTTCCGGTCTTAAGCTGGCTGATACGTGACGGGTCCACATGAAGAAACTCTGCTAATCCTTTGCTGCTTGCTCCGGAAACATGCATAAGAAATGTCATTTTTTCTGAGAAAATCATGATATATAATCCTCTTAAACGTTATAGTATAGTAGTATTATAGTAAAAGTGGTCATTTATTACAAGAAAAATGATAATTTTAAATGACCAAAAGAGTCATTGACATTTTAATAATAGTACTTTTCCCCCACGTATCTGTGAGCTATAATGTCCTTGTGTCAAAAGTGACACACGTATTAAACCCCTTAATACATTATTTTTACTATCCCCAATAGTAAAAACACCTTCCCACAAAAAAGCAGTCTAACGGCTGCTTTTTTTCGTGCCGAAATATTGGCTATGGAAGTTGGAAGGGAAAGGTGCTACTATAAAAGCAACAACTACGAATAAGGAGAATGGGTATGAGACAGGAAGTTACACTTGGAAGTACAGGCATTACGGTGAATAAGAATGGATTTGGAGCCCTTCCGATTCAGAGGATTGATATAGGGGATGCGGTCTATCTTGCCAGAAGGGCATATGAGGCGGGAATCACGTTTTTCGACACCGCACGATGGTATACGGACAGTGAAGAAAAGCTTGGGGAAGCCTTTGAGGGAATGAGAGAGAAGGTTTTTATTGCAACAAAGACCGGAGCTGCTACGGCAGAGGATTTTTGGAAGGATTTAGAAACTTCACTTACCAACCTTCGCACGGATTATATTGATATCTACCAATTCCACAATCCATCCTTCTGCCCGAAGCCGGGAGACGGAACTGGGCTCTATGAAGCAATGCTAAAGGCAAAGGATCAGGGAAAAATACGCCATATTGGTATTACCAATCACAGACTTGCCGTTGCAAAGGAAGCCATTGAATCAGGGCTGTATGAGACCCTGCAGTTCCCATTCTGCTATCTTGCCACAGAAAAAGATATGGAATTGGTTGCGCTTTGCAAAAAGGCAAACATGGGATTTATCGCAATGAAGGCATTGTCCGGAGGGCTGATTACCAATTCTGCCGCTGCCTATGCCTTTGAGGCACAGTTTGACAATGTGCTTCCCATCTGGGGAGTACAAAGAGAAAAGGAATTGGATGAGTTCATCTCCTACATAGATAACCCTCCGGTCATGACGGAAGAAATCAAGGCGTTCATCGAAAGGGAGGTAAAGGAGTTAAGCGGAGATTTCTGCAGAGGATGTGGATATTGTATGCCCTGCCCGGCAGGAATTGAGATTAACAACTGTGCAAGAATGTCACTTCTTCTTCGGCGTTCTCCGTCCGAGGCACAGCTTGGTGAAGAAGGACAGGCCAAGATGAAAAAGATTGAGGATTGCATGAACTGCGGACATTGTAAGAGCAAATGTCCATATGGACTGGATACACCAAATCTTCTGCGGAAAAATTACGAGGATTATAAACGCGTCCTGGCAGGAGAGATTTCCGTAAAGTAAAAAGGAAAAAAATAGCAGGCAAGCCTGCTATTTTTATTTTACAAATTTTTCAATGGCTTCATTTAAATCTTCAAGCACTTTTTTGTCACCGGTTTCCACGGCATCTACGATACAATGATTGATGTGATCCTCTAAGATGATTTTCCCGATGTTGTTGATTGCGGACTTTACGGCGGCAATCTGAATCAGGACTTCGGAACAATCACGATCATTTTCAATCATGGTTTTGATGGACTCCATATGTCCGATGGCGCGGTTCATGCGGTTGATTACCGCTTTTGTGTTTTCGTGATGATGAGGGTGGGCACCATCGTGATGGTGATGGTGCTCCCCCTCGCAAGTTGTGTGTTCGTTACTCATAAAACTCCCCTAGTAATTCCTATTTGTTGGAACGTCTCCAGATGTTCATTTTTTCTGCCTCTGTAATCAGTTCGTCCCGGAAGGAAGGATGAGCAATGCTGATGATAGCTTCTGCTCTTTCCCAGGCAGAAAGACCCTTGATATTTACCATACCGTATTCTGTCACAATATACTGGGTGTTGGCACGGGTATCTGTAACGATGGAACCCTCAGCAAGGGTTGGACGGATGCGGGAATGTAAGTTCCCGGCCTTGTCCGTAAAGGTAGAAGAGCAGCAGATAAAGCTCTTTCCACCGTTTGACAGATAAGCTCCCAACACGAAATCCAACTGTCCGCCGGCACCGCTGATGTGCTTTGTGCCGGAAGACTCAGAGCTGACCTGACCAAAAAGGTCGATATCCACGCAGTTGTTGATGGAGATAAAGTTATCAAGAGCTGCGATGGAACGAATATCATTCGTATAGCCTACGGAAGCACTCATAAGCTCCGGATTCTCGTCCATGTAGTCATACATTTTTTTCGTTCCGGCACCGAAGCCGTACACCTGACGATAGCGGTCGATATTCTTGTAGGCACCGGTAATTTTTCCGGCTTTGGCAATGTCTACAAACGCATCTACATACATTTCCGTATGAACGCCAAGGTCCTTCAAATCCGACTCGGCAATCAGAGATCCGACAGCGTTTGGCATTCCGCCGATTCCAAGCTGCAGACACGCTCCGTTTGGAATCTGGTCTACAATGAGCTGTGCCACCTTTTTGTCCACCTCTGTTGCAGGACCGCCGGCGCCAAGCTCTCCGATCGGAGGATTTTCCCCTTCCACAATATATGTAACATTGGAAATGTGAACTCCGACTTCAGAACCGCCAAGACAGCGAGGCATATTCTGGTTTACTTCCACAATAATGTGATCTGCTTTTTCACAAATAGCACCAAGATGGGATGCGTTCGGACCAAAATTGAAATAGCCGTGGGCATCCATCGGAGCAACCTGAAACATTGCAACATTTACTTTTCCTGCGCCATCTCTATAGTAGCGCGGAAGCTCGGAATAGCGAATTGGGCTATAGAATGAACAGCCCCGGGCAATCATTTTACGTTCGATTCCGGACATATGCCAGGAGTTCCAGGTAAAGTGCTCTCCGGCATCCTCCCGCTCAAAAATGGCAAGAGGTTTTAATAAAATACCACCATGTAAGTTGACATCCTTTAATTCATCTGTTCTTTTCGCCAGAGCCTTGTCAAGGGCATCCGGGGTACCGGTGCACCAACCGAAATCTACCCAGTCGCCGGATTTGACCAGTTTGACCGCTTCGTCTGGGCTTACCAGTTTCTGCTTATATTCATCCGTAAAACTCATAATAGCCTCCTTGTTAAAAATTTATCATACTGTGGTTATTATATCATTTCAGATGGTCTGTGGCAACATCCATTCTTCCGCCTGTTTGCGATAATCCGCAGCAGTCTGGCGGAGGGTGGCAACCATGTCGGAGTCCGCAGAAAAGTTCCCTCTTGAGCCTGCCGGAATCGAAAGAAGAGCCTCCTCCTTTGCATCAGCCCAGCGCTCATATACTTCTGCTAAAGCTGCAAGGGGAATACCTCCGCCGGCCTCGATATCCAGGGCAGGGGTGGACTCAAAGGCGGCATTGTAATACCACAGAGCGGCCTCATTAAAATCTCCTTTTGACAGATAGTAAGCTCCAAGCTCGCAGCATACTTCACTGCAGCCATTTTGTGCGACATTTTTTAAGGCAATGGAGAAGAAACGGTCTATTTCCCCCTTCTGGCGATAATAGCGGCAAAGGACACAGGTGGGTTCCTCGGAAGGGGCCTGCTGGTACAGACCTTCAAAGAAGGCTGCGGCATCGCAAAAGTCCTCCTCAGTTCCACATTTTAGTAGCTCCTTCGCATACATGGTTATGATACTTGGAGGCAGAAAGCCGTTTTTCTCATAAGAATGAAGAAAAATGGAAAAATCCCGCTTGCCATGCAGCCCGTGGGGAAGATGCTGGATTTCGATATCACTGTCATAGATGACAGGGTCAAGGCGGACCGTCTCATGAACCGGGTTGATCCAGGTAAAAGTACGGAGCCTTCGAAACAGCTTGGGGCGGACGTCATAGGCGGAATTCTGTACTGTATTATATTCAGAAGGGGTCAGATACTTCATCGTAACGATTTCAATTTCCGGAAGCATAGCGGCCTTTAGCATCAAAAAACGTTTGCGGTTGGTCTCATCCAGATATTCATCCGCATCCGGTGCATAAATGTATTCCATTGTGGCCTTCGAGAAAGAGAAATTTCTTGCAGCGGCGAAGTCCTCACACCAGAAGAAATCATATACTTTGTCTGTATACTGTCTGGCAATCTCCTTGGTCTTATCGGTAGAACCGGTATCCACAATAATGATCTCATCCATAAGCCCCTTTAAGCTGTCCAAACAGCGGGACAACACCTTTTCCTCATTTTTTACAATCATGCACAAACTGATGCTAATCATGCCTTTTTCCCCCTTGAAGCATTTTGTTAATTTCATTTTACAACAACCTATTTGGGTTGACAATCGGTATTAGGATAAGAGAAAACGTTTTTCGAAGGCAAGATTTTTAAGTAAATTGGTTGAATAACAATGAGGGCACATATTATAATATGACCAAGGGAGACATGCGACAATGGTCTGCAGTATATAGATTCAAAAGCATGGTATTTTTTAGAAAATTATGTGTTTATGGCGTAAAGGAGAGGGTAATAGTTTATGATGAATATTTTAATGTCAATCAATAACAGTTTTGTTGAACCTGCACGGGTTATGCTATATTCTCTTTGCAAAAATCATTCGGAAGAGAAGATTGATATATATCTTTTGCATCATGGATTGAGTCGGGAGTCCGTTGACGAATTGAAAAAGGTATTGTCACTTTTTAAAGATAAAACCCTTTGTCTGCTTGATGTTGGGGGCGAATTTGCGGAAAAACTTCAAGGAAAAGGTGAATGGTCGGTAGAAACCTGGTATAGAATTATCGGAATAGAACTACTTCCCAAAGATTTAAAAAGAATTTTGTGGCTGGATGCAGATATTCTTGTTAAAGGGAATATAGATGATTTATATAATACGGATATTGATGGAAAAGCTTTCGCGGTATGTGAAGACTATGTGTCGGTCATCAATAGAAATTACTGGGTAAAGGATAACTGCGGGGTTCCTCAGACGGAGAAATATTTTAATGCCGGAGTTTTGTTAATGAATTTGGAATATCTATGGAAATATCACTGGCCATCGGTTCTTAGAGATGTTGTTTTAGAGGAGTTTTCGAAATACCCTAATTTGGATCAGGATATATTGAATCGGTTGTTTTATGGGCAGGTGAAATATATGCCTTGGAGTTTGTATAATTTGAATCCAAGTT
Source organism: Agathobacter sp. (assembly GCA_051880175.1). GTDB lineage: Bacteria > Bacillota > Clostridia > Lachnospirales > Lachnospiraceae > Roseburia. The sequence goes on from JBJENM010000040.1 coordinate 12,342, forward strand.
ATTTGTGCCTTGATCTGGAAGAAATTGCAAAAGGAAATATCAGATATGCTACATATCAAGAAGTAAATGAACATGCAGACGGGTATGATGAAAAATTTATTGATGTAACGAAACAAGTAAAAAAGAAAGCTTGCATTATACATTATATTGCAGAGAGTAAACCATGGAATTATAGAGATAAAAAGATGTATTGGGTATTTGCTCTGTACAAAGATTATTGGTTTGATTATGAAAAAGAGTTAAATGAATTATTACAGTAAAATATATGATTCGAAAGCGAGAAAAAAATTGGTATTTTTTATTAAAAAGAGCACAGAAAGAATACAAGAAATTATTGATACAATTTTTCCTGATGAAAAAAATGTATTAGTTTCCTTGGATAAAGCGGGGATGGAAGAAAACGGAATTGAGTCTGTATATGAATACTATGTGCTGTCAGGAGAGCCAAAGCCGGTGGAAGAAGAGCACCTTTATTATGCTTTTATGGATTTGCCAGATTTTTGGTCAGTAAGAGCAGATGGATACAATGGAGCGATTTATTGTTACGGCGATAAGAAAGCAAATATATATTTCCGGGAGCCTTTGGAAAAACGCTATGTTCAGCGCGTGGAATGGATTGATGAAAACGGGCAGGTTTTCCGAATTGATTATTATAATAAGTATGGATTTGTTCATTGTTGTGAATATTTAAGTGAAGGAAGTGTAAAGGTAAGAGAGTTCTATAATCGAAGCCATCAGAGGATTTTAACGGAACAGCCAGATTCCGGAAAAATGTATTTGTATACGGATGGATTATTGAGAAAATATTTTGGTTGTCGTGAAGAATTTCTAAAGTATTACCTTATTCAAAAAGGGTTGTCAGAAGAAAAAGTAATATATGTAACAGATGAGTGCTTGTATATGGACGACCGTATAAAGGAAAAAAATAGAGGTGCTGCAGAAGCATTTATTTTGACAGCATCTGACCATATTGAGCATCTTGAGCAGTTAATCGTAGACTTTCCGCTGGTTCAGTTCCATATTGGTGCAAATACAGCAATGTCAGATAAATTGAATATTCTTCCGCAAAAATATCCCAATGTGAATTTATATCCAGGAATGTCAGAAACCAAAAGAAAAGAGATTTTCAATAGATGTGATATATATCTGGACATCAATTATGAGAGAGAAATATTTGAAGCAGTTGAACGTGCAGTAATTCATAAAATGGTAGTTCTGGCATTTGACACTACAGCTCATAGAAAGCATTTAGTTTTGGAGAAGAATGTCTTTTCAACGAATGATTATGAAGATATGAAACGGCAGATTAGTAAGTTGTTGAATCAGGAAGAGCTGTGTGAGAGAATGGTAAACCTCCAATATCAAAAGCTAAAGGAGCTGATGGATTATGGCAATATATGATTTCGGATTGCTGGTAGGATATCAAATGTCCGGTGTTGATGTCGCGCAAGGATTTCGGGCAAAGGTATATGCAAATAACAATATTCCAATTAAATTCCTCTTTTTTGATGTTCCAACCAAAAGAGAATTCAAAGAATACAATAGATTTGGAATACAAAGTTCTCAAATGCTCATTGCACAGGAGATATTATTAGACCGTGAGGATATCGTCTCCACAGTTAGTTATGAAGAGTGCGTAAACAGACTGAAAAAGGTAGTGGATTATGATGAATTGCTCGAACAAGAAGAAAAAACAGTACTATATCGACAGAATAAACGAGTGGCAGAGATCATAGTCAATGAAAACTTTTATGTGGATGAAATTACATATTGTGACGGAGATCATGTACTTGCGTCAGAACATTTTGCGGACGGACTTTTATATACGGATTTATTTGAAAGTAATCGCATCCGGCGGAGTTTTGTGAATAAAAACGGCAATGTAATATTTGACCAATATATCCAAAATAATACATCCTATTTTGTGTTTGCAAATGGGGAAAAGGTGGATTTGGCACATTTTTGGATAAAGGTAATTCAGAAGCTAAACCTCACAAAAGAGGATATATGTATTTTGGATCGTCCAGCCTATTTTGAATTTACGCAACCGCTATTTACATACGGGAGAAATGCAAGAATTATTTCTATACTTCATTCGGACCAGTATTATAAAAGAGGTGAAAGTTTAGGCTCATTATATATGAACTATGAATATTATTATTGGTTTAAGTATTCCAGATACATTGATACATTTGTTGTAGGAACGGAAGAACAGAAAGAGAGCCTTGCCTCAAAATTAGACGAATATCATCAGTTTGTACCTGAAATTAAAGTGATTGCCCCGGGTGCTTTGCAAAAACTACAAAGAGAAAATGGTGAAAGAAAACCGAATAGTATTCTTACTGTTTCCCGATTAGACAAAAGAAAGCAAATTGATATTTTAATCAAAAGTGTGGTTGAAGCATATAAGTCAAACCCAAGAATATCATTAGATATCTATGGAGGTGGGGATGAAGAGCATAAAAATTATTTGAAAAACCTTGTTACCGAATTAGATGCAGATGGATATATAAGGTTTATGGGATATATGGATGTTTCTCATGTATATAAAAATTATGAATTGTATGCATCTGTTTCTTTATGGGAGACATTTGGACTATCCCTTATGGAGGCCATCGGCTCCGGAACCGCAATGATTGGGTTGGATGTGCGATATGGAAACCGTCTGTTTATTAAAAATGGAGAAAATGGATACCTAATTGATTTTGACGTGGAAAAGGATCTGGAAAAAGAGTCCATGCTACAAAGACGGATAGCAGATAAGATTGTAGATGTTTTTCGTAATGAACAGTGGTTACGGGATGCACACGAGAAATCATATGAGATTGCAGAACAATTCTTGTATGAAAAGACTGCTCAGAAATGGATAGATTTGGTTTTGAAATAATGTTTTAAAGAAAATGAAGGTAATAAATTGCTAAGATCGGTTAGAAATTTCGTTCGTGTGACCGTTATGTGACCAAAACGATGTATGATTAGTATGTAAAGAATAGAAATATAGGAAAAAAGTACGGTTTTTTTTATTCAAAAATGTTTACAATTCAAAAAAATGGTGTTATTTTTTTATGTAAAGGTGTAGGTGTATTGTAAGAAAAGGAGTCCTATATGAACAAGAAAAAAGTTGATAACATATTAAAGGGAATCGCTTCTGCCGGTGTGATTGCAGGGGGGACAAGTATTATTCAGAATACCGATGTGGTATTTGCACAGGAAAATCAGGAAGTGGAAGAGGATTCAGAGAGTACATTAGAAGAAATGTCAGCATCTGCCTCTGCAAGTACGGTATTGTCAGAAGATATTATGGAATCTGAGTCAGAGAGCGCTTCAGGCTCTACAGAGGGGTCAGAGAGCATAGTAGAGTCCGAGTCAGAAAGTGCGTCAGAAGTAGTTTCACTTGAAGATAGCGAAATTGCGTCATTATCAGAATCTGCAAGCGAAATCCTTTCAACAGAGGATAGTGAGCTTGCATCCCAATCTGATTCCGCAAGTAATTCTGCAATAAGTGAATCAGAGTCTTACGCTACTGCTTTGAGTGAATATGGAAGCATGTCAGAACAGGCTTCCATTGCGGATAGTGCATATGAATCTGCGTTATCCGAGTTCCAGGAGAATGGATATGAGGATGAATACTTAGAGGATCTTATTGCTCAGATCAATGCAAAGGAAGCTGAACTTCAGGAAAAAATCGAGGAAGGTAAGTCTCTTAATGACAATGGCTTCTATACTGTTGGCGATGAATTGGCAGAGCTTTTAATTCGTTATGCATTCTATCAGGAAGGATATGTTACCAACATTTCTTATAGCGCATGGGATAATAAAAATTCAGCGAGTGGATATGCTATAAATAATGTAAAGGTTGAATATGTAGATACTGCCGGAGTTATTCATGTGGCATACTTTGATTATGTTACAGTTGATAAGGATGGAGTCGCGCTTGTTAACCCTGACAATGGTGGAGCTATTAGTGATTCTAACAACCCGGACAAGGTTGGCGGAATTATGGTGGTTATAAAGGAAACTGAGTACAGGAACGGAAATGATGTTCTTACTTGGGCAATAACACAGGATGCTGACGGAAATGATGTAACTACCTATTATGTAAACGGAGAAGCGTTAGATAGTAATACCATAGTTACATTAAATGATGATGGAACGTATACCATTCAGGAAGCAACTACATCAACTGCTACGGACAGCAAGTATTACGATGAAAATGGAAACCTTGTTGAGGGTAATACATATTATGACTGGTATAATGGAGATGTAATTACTGTAAATGATAATTTAGCAGTAAAAACAGAAGATGAAGTGAAGGTCTTTGTTGATCAAGAAACAGGATCTACCGTAATATATTCAGATGAGGATTCTTCTAATAATAATGCTACAAAGCTTTACACCATTGATGGAAAGAATTACTGGTATTATAATTCCACGCTTGATGCGAATGACGATGGAACTTATACCTTAACGGCATACGAGAGAACAGAGACAATAAAGGCTGAAGAATATATCGAGTATTCATTAAATAAAGCAGAGCGGGGGGACAGAAATAGAATTTGGCTTTCTAAAGGCTACTATGTATTCGACGGGGACAGATGGGTAGCTACCGATAAGAATACAGAAGGGGTTGTTCGGATAAAAGAATCAGGCTGGTACAAAACAACTGAAACGGTTCACGAGGCTGTATATGATTATGGTTGGGCATCTAGTGGAACAGAATTTACACTTTTGGCTGATGGAGCTACTTATACAAAAACCTTTGTAACCTATGGTGGCGAAAAAACTTATACACCACAGTTTGTTGCATCCAAAGAACATCCGACATATACCGATAATAATGGAAATGAGCATGATGGCAACTTTAATAAGAAGGGAAATTATTACTTCTCCCAGAAAGATTACAAGGAAGGTGCAGATGACTATGGTAAGAATCGTAGCGAGTTAACTTCGGCTTCAAATGCAAAGAGCGAGAGTGATTCGTTAAGAGATTCTTTATCTAATAGTATTTCGTCTGCTTCTGAGTCTGGCTCTATTTTAGATTCGCTTAGTGCTTCTGTAAGTGAAAGTAATTCAACCATAAGAAGTGAATCGTTAAGTACATCAGCAAGCCTGAGTGATTCTAATAGTACAAGTTTGAGCGATGCGCGTTCTGAAAGTTCAAGATTAAGTGAGTCGGCAAGTACAAGCGCATCAGTTAGTGCATCAACAAGTGCAAGTACAAGTGCAAGTTTAAGTGAGTCAGCAAGTACAAGTGGATCAACAAGTGCAAGTACGAGCGCATCAGTTAGTGCAAGTACAAGTGAGTCCGCAAGCACGTCACTTAGCGAGAGCACAAGCACAAGTTTGAGTGAGTCAACCAGCACCAGCCTGAGTGAGTCCGCAAGCACGTCACTTAGCGAGAGTACAAGCACAAGTTTGAGTGAGTCAACCAGCACCAGCTTAAGTGAGTCAACAAGTACCTCACTTAGCGAGAGCACAAGCACGAGCTTAAGTGAGTCAACAAGTACCTCACTCAGCGAAAGCACAAGCACCAGCCTGAGTGAGTCCGCAAGCACGTCACTTAGCGAGAGTACAAGCACAAGTTTGAGTGAGTCAACCAGCACCAGCTTAAGTGAGTCAACAAGTACCTCACTTAGCGAGAGCACAAGCACGAGCTTAAGTGAGTCAACGAGTACCTCACTTAGCGAGAGCACAAGTACCAGTTTAAGTGAGTCAACCAGCACGA
>JBJENM010000041.1:0-17938 GCA_051880175.1 Agathobacter sp.
CGAATTTAGTACCGCTACGCTTTTTACAAACGAGAGTGGGTTCTGATTCAAATAACCAAATTCATTCAGAGACACAATTGTAAAAAAGGGATATTATTTTTATATATTTGGATACACTGTTTTCGGAAGCGGATAATCTTTTGCTTCTTTTTTATAACTATATCCGGTTTCCGGCGTTGCGGTAGTCGGATATTCATAGAGCGTATCCTGCGGAGTTCCCGGAGCCGGAGCATTTACCTCCACCAGATGAATTTCTCCAACCGAAGAATTCTCCAATGAAAACTCCTCTACCGTGGTCGTAAAATATGGTTCATCCTTCACATACTCCAGGTTTGTAGGGCGTCTAAAATGGTTGGTTACAAGAGCAACACCATTTTGCGCATTGGCATTTACAGAATCAAAGCAGACATCCTCCACATCATCCAATACGGCAATATGTCGCTCATCCTGTTCTTCCACCCATATCTTTACATTGGAAACAGAAAGTCCCTTCACATGTCGGGCATAAATACCGTATGCCGGCAGGATTCCCCAATTGCTGGGTTCCGGATACACATCGCTAAGCTCCGGAACGTTATAAGGGTCATCCACCCAGGCGCCCTTCTCATTGTCCCAGTCTACCCGTGGAAGCAGTCCCTCATTTTTTGCAAAAAACGGATTTACCTGCCATGGAAGCTTCTGTACCAGTTCCTTTGTTCCAAACTGACTGAATTTCCAGTCTGTGAAAATCTGTCGCTGCTCTACTGCCTGTTCCATGGTAATGCCGCCCCGATAGGTCACTTCTATGTTTTCAAGCTCCACGTTTTCAATGGGGCTGTCGGTAAGTCCCATAAGAAGGATTGGATATCTGGGGTCTGCATCTGTAACCTTTACATTTTTTATGCGGATGTTGGAAACCTTTGCCAGTTTGTCATATCCGCAGGCATTTGCATAGTAGTATTCTTCCCTTTTGGTCTGAAGCTCATGAGCCATATCCGGAACATATTTTCCGGTCTCCGTGTCATAGCGGATTGGATACGTTTTGCCGTCCTTTCGAACCAGATTCGCCTCATTTACAGAAGCCGGATTCTTATCATCCACGATGCAAAACTCATTCACGCCGTCGATACACACCTTTTTCGTTTTATTGTAAGATGGTTTGAAACGCTTTGCCGGATACTTTTCGTAGTCTCCGGAATTCGGAAGTATCCAGTTTCGATTATCCAGACGCACATTTTTGTCCTTCGCCGGGAAGTCATCCTCCGGGCTGTTCCCCGTAACCGGAAAACGTCCCCGCTCGCCCGCCCGGATAAAGAAAGGCGAACTGCTGATATGCTTCATGGTGCAGTCTTCAAATATAATGTCTTTAAGGGGTGAGCCATCCACCGCTTCAAGAGCAAATCCTCTGGAGCGGTCAAACACCGTTCTTCTTACGGTTACCTGTTCATATCCGCAGGTAGACTCCGTTCCCAGCTTTACTCTTCCCGTGGGGCCGCAGGCATCGTCTGCCACCATCTTTTCCGTGGTATAGGTTTTATTGTAAACTGTTCCTGCATCATATCCACTAACCCTGCAATCCTCAATCAGAATATTCCTTGAAGGGAAATACCGTCCCGCTCCATAGGATGCCTTTACAACAATTCCGTCATCCGTCAGGGAATTAAAGGTGGAATTTTTCACTGTCACGTTCTGACAACAATCTAAATCCAGCGCATCCCGGTTGGTATCCACCAAGATGTGGTCAATATACAAATTCTCTACACCCTCTGTAATAATTGCAAAATGTCCGCCGATTACAATGGAAAAATCTGCAAATACAACATTTTTACAATTTACGAATGCAATTCCTTTGTTCCCGAACCAGCTGCCCTTTGAGATGTCAATCTCAGAATCATTGGCGTTTCTGGAAAACAAACTCTTTTCGGACTCCTCCTTTACATGCTCGTCTACGATTGCGGTATCTGTGCGATATCCCGGTAGCGAGCGTCTTTTGGGTTCCATGGGGTCTCCCCCGAGAAGCACGAACTCCCGCACCCCGGTCTTTTCATCCAGAAAGCTTCCATCGATTGTGCCTTCACCGTAAATCATGATATTTTCCTGATGATCCGCATAAATCAGACTGTTTGCGAAGTAGGAATGGCCGTGATCCTGCAGCCCAAGATATTTGTTCACTTCCGGTGCAAGATAATTTCCACCCTCGCCGATTTGCACCACATGCTGGTTGATATACTGCAGATCCACATCGGTCCTTGCAGCGCAGAGGGTAGCACCTTTTTCCAAAAGCAGATTTACATTGCTAAGAAGGACAATCGTATACACGCGGTAGGTTCCTGCCGGAAATACCAGTGTTCCCCCTCCGGCTTTATGCAGTGCTTCAATGCCTTTGTTAATAAGACCTGTGCACTCTTTCGGTGGCATTTTCTCGCAATATCCTTCCAGTTCATTGATATATAAACAGTTCTCTTCCTTCAACAGCAGCTCTTTTGTTAGGGATGCTCCTGTAGCTTCCGGTATATGTATTCTGGTCTTCAATTTACTCCTATCTCCTTTATTCTGCTCATCTAATTCTAGTTTTTTAAATTCCAGCTTTCCTGTTCTCACTTTTCTTGGTCTGTCTCTGACTGGTCTGTCCGGTCACACTCTTAGTTCGAGTTTTGGGTGTACAGGCTTATATCTATCCTCTCACACCCAAAACATGCTCATTTTTTCTTGTATTACAGCATTTTCTTATACTTTATAACAATTTTTTATGAAAATTGGGTGTAATACGCTTTCTAAAACCGTATACACCCAACTCTTCAATTTTTTGGGTGCAAATGGTATTTTCTACCCTCTCTACACCCAATTTGCTTGTAAAACTTTATCTCTGGCATAACTTACAACAAATAGAACGGCAGTTCCTCTGTAATATGGTATACGGTTTGCATCTGTGAATCCTGCTTTGAAACTGTCGTTCTCTTTTGAGCAGTCGACTTCTGATCTGCCTTTCCTGCAGTGGTCTTTGCGGCAGTTGTTTTTCCTGTAGCAGTCTTTCCAGCGGTTGCTTTACCTGTAGTCGCTTTTCCTGTAGTTGCTTTTCCTGCGCTGTCTTTTTCTGCGGTCGCTTTTCCTGCAGTTGCTTTACCTTTGCTTTCTTTCTCCGAAATAGTCCTTTCCGTTTCGGTCTTTGTACCGGTTGCTTTCTCTGCTTCCGCAGTAGTCCTTGCGGCTCTTTTTATACTTCCTGCTCCTACTGGCATTTCTTATTTACCTCCTTTGCAAGCTCCACGTATTCCATTGCGCTTCTGGCGCTCTTTTTATGTACGAGAATCGGCTCGCTGTCATCCTGGGCCCATTCCACTTCGCTGTCAACACGTATGACGGTGTCAAATACTTCCACATCGCCTGCATCCCGCAGGGTCTCTATGGTCTGCTTGTAATAATTCTTTCTTGCATCCACCTTGGTAACAACAATTCCAAGGAGGGTCAGCTCCTTATGGATATGCTTGACATCCTCTAAAAATTCAAACATATTTGCAACACCGAACAATCCCCATGGGCTTGCCTCCACCGGCATGATCACATAGTCTGCGGCGCACAGAATATTCATCACCCAGCCTCCGAGGGTCGGCGGAGCATCAATGAGAATGTAATCATATTCTTCGGACTCTTTGATTTTTTCCAGACACTGATTTAAAATCTGTTCTCTCTGCCACTTCGTGAAAAGCTCATACTCGATGCTGCTCATAAGGGTAGACGAAGGAATCAGATCCAGATTTTCATATTTTGTGTGGATGATATAATCCGTCAGATCCTCCTGCTTTTTGATTGCATAATACAGATTCCGATCCGATGCAGCAAACTCCAAAACCTCTTCATCTGTAAAAAAAGACAGCGAAAGATTCATCTGCATGTCTCCATCGATGAGCAACACCTTCTTGCCAAGGGCGGATAATGAATATCCCACATTGGCGCAGGTCGTCGTCTTTCCGCTGCCGCCTTTATTATTTGCAAATGCGATTGTTTTCGTCCTCTTTTGCATAATAACACTTCATTCCTTTATCATTGAAATAATCCAGCCACGCTTCAGAAGGTTTCTGGTCTGTTACTATTATATCAAAATCTTCGATATTGCAAATCTTTGAAAAACCTATTACGTCAAATTTTGTGCAGTCTACTGCCAGAATTTTTTCTCTTGCACTGCGGAGCATGGTCTGCTTAACCTGGGAGAACATTTCATTCGCATCGGTTACTCCTTTTTCCATGCTAAGTCCCTTGCAGGAGACAATCACTTTATCCACATTGTAAGCTTCGATGGTCTCCATTGCCCGGGGGCCTACCAAAGCCAGATAATCCTCTCTTAATATGCCTCCGGTGGAGATAATTTCCCAGCTGCTTACCTCCGGTTGCTCCATCAGTACTTCAATGGAATTTGTGATAATGGTAAGGCTCTCTTTATGCTTTAAGGCCTTCACAATGGCAACCGCCGTAGTACTCGGATCAAGAATAATGTGCTCCCCATCCGCTACAAGGGTCTCAATGATTTGGGCAACCTTCTGCTTTCCTGCCATGTTCTTTTTATTTCGAACGGAAAAAGGCATATCTGTCGTATGCTCGTTTAGGGTTGCACCGCCATAGCTTTTGATTGCAAAGCCTTCTTTTTCCAGCTTATCCAAGTCTCTTCGAATAGTTTCCTCTGACACCTCGAAATATGCGCCAAGTTCGCTTACAATGACCTTTTTATCCTCTTGCAGTTTTTCCAAAATCAGCATTCTTCGTTCTGCAGCAAGCATACAAAATCCCCCTTACACGATTGCTTTGCACATTTGCGGGTCCGGATGGGCGATGACCGATGAATCCAGATACATGCCCCGCTCCCCGATTGCTGCTTTTGCCTTGTCAATGGCTGCCTGACAGGCTGCCACTTCTCCGGTGATCAGCATATAGGATTTCCCGCACATGCCCTTTGCAATACGAAGCTCTATCAGCTGCACGATTGCTGTCTTTGCGGCGATATCCGCAGCTACAATGATGGAGCTTGCATCGTAGGTCTCCAATATTCCAAGGGCACTTACCCTGTCAATTTCGCTGGTTCCGTAAATCGCAGGAAAAATGGATTCGTCCGGATTCCCAAGGACAAAGCTTCCGATGAGTTCATCCGGTCTGGTATTTTTTGCACGCTCCACGGCTGCATTTACTGCACTTAATTCTCCTGAAATAAGAGCGATGTATTTTCCCGGACAGACCGTTTGGGCTTCTAAAATCTCTACTGCCGCAGTCTTTACCATCTGGTCTGCCGCCGTGATTCCTGCTGATACCGTCTTAAATTCAATCATACCAATTGCTTTATGCATGTAATTCCTCTTTCTGGAATTTTATTCCTAGGCTTCAATAACAATATATTTGTCCGTAACCTCTGTCACCGTTCCCCGGATTGGTGCATGTATATTTACGGAAAGTCCCTCCGCAGCCTGGGCAATCCTTTGACCCGGAATAACCGGATCATTCTGCTTTACCACGGCAATTGCAGGTGCGCCGATATGCTGCGACAACAGTACCTTCAGCTTCTTTGCGGATTGAAGGCTGTCATTTAGCGGAGCATCTGTATCATACTTCTTTAATCCAAGCCTTGACACCAATCGCTCTTCCGGCACTCTCCGGTATTCTCTGGCAGGATTTACCGGTGCCGCCTCAACCGTTTTCGGCTTTACCCCATGCTTTCTAAGCTCAGCTTTATACTCCGCCATCATGCTGCGGGGAGATAATCCCTGTGGGCAGCTATACATCTCGCAAAGTCCGCAGGAGCTGCAAAACAGCGTATCCACGAAGGGCTCCATTTTTGAAAAATCCCGATTTGCGGCTGCTCTCATAAACAGATGCGGCACAATCGGGTGTCCCAAGCCATTTCTTGGACAAAGATCCGTGCAGGTCTGGCACTGGCAACAGCTTGAGGCCGCTCTTTGGATTGCCGTGGAAAAGCGCGTCGTCTTTTTTAAATACAGGCTGTGATTTTCCGGAAGTACGATAACCGCACTCGTCGTTTTTGTGACAGGCTGGTTTTCATTTCCAAAATTTCCCATCATCGGTCCCCCCAGCAAATAGACCGGCTGATCTGTTGTAATCTTCCCTGCTAAGGATACCACATCTTTTATTTTCATTCCAAGGGGAACACGAACCGTAACCGGATGTTCTACTTCTCCAGCAACCGTTACTACTTTGTCCGTTACCGGATGCTTTTCCCATACCGCACGATATACGTTATACAATGTCTCAACATTAAATACCGCTACCCCGCATTCAATGGGAAGTCCTCCCGGTCTTACCACCTTTTTGGTGGCTTCATAAATCAAAACCACCTCATCCCCCATGGGATATGCTCCCGGAAGCTTATGTATTCTCATTTCCGGGAATTCATCCATATATTCTTCTATGGCACAAATCGTGCTCTTATATTCCTCTTTAATTCCTATGATTGCTTCCTTCGCCCCCAGCGTTTCTCTGATGAGGGAAAATGCCTTTAAAATCTCATGGGCATGCTCCTTTAAAAGCTGACGGTGCAATTTCAAAAGGGGCTCACACTCTGCGCAATTCATAAGTATGGTATCTGCGCGGTCACTAAGCTTTCCATAGGTGGGAAAGCCTGCGCCCCCCGCGCCAACGACACCATATTCTCTTAAAATTTTACTTAATTCTGCAATTTCCATAACCTTATTGTTCCAGCTTTCCTATGTCATCGATAATTCCAACAATTGCTGCATCGATTGGGGCATCCGGCATATTACAGCCAATGCGGGCTGCGCTTCCCTGTGCCACAAGCACATACTCACCGATACCTGCACCGATATTATCGATTGCCACCAGCTGCTTTGGTTCTTTGCTCCCTGCCTGAAGCGGCTCAATTACCATAAACTTGTTTCCAATCAGGTTATCCTGCTTGCGGGTTGAAACGATGCTTCCTGTTACTTTTCCAATAATCATTTCTATCCCTTTCCTCTTATACTCTCTTTACGATTGCTACCTTATCGCCCTGTTTAATCTCACTGGCATTTGCTTCATCTGTATCGATGTGCATCTCAAGGGTAAAGCTCTCATCTACGCGGATTTTTACCCGGTCAAAGGTTGTTCCGCGCTCATTGTCCACGGTAACGCTCACATAATCTCCGTCGCATACCCCTGCTTCCAAAGCATCCTTTGGAGACATATGGATATGTCTTGCTGCAATAATACAGCCTTCCTTCAAATAGATTGCGCCCTTTGGTCCCACAATGGCAATTGGGGCGCTTCCCTTCGTATCTCCGGATTCTCTTACCGGCACAGACACGCCAAGCTTTCTTGCATCTGTCTGGGAAATCTCCACCTGTGTTGCCTTTCGAACCGGCCCTAGCACCCGCACATTTTCAATTGCACGAAGCTTGAGACCAACAATGGTACACATCTCATTTGCAGCAAACTGGCCCCCCATCAGCTCCTTTTTTCTGGTAAGCTGATAGCCCGGTCCAAATAATGTTTCCACGTCTTCCTGTGTTAAATGGATATGGCGATTACTGACGCCTACAGGAACAAGATATCCGTTTCCTTTTTCGGCGGTACTTCTCATGCTCTCGATGACAAGTCTTGTAATCTCTTCTATTTCATTTCTCTCCATCCGGTACACCTATCGTCCTTCTTTTTTCTGATTCTCCTTTTTTCTGCGGCAGCAGAAAGCTGCCGCTAAATAAGAAGAAAACATCTAACCAATATTATTTGATCTTTGGAAGAATTGCTTCTACATCGGTATGTGGTCTTGGGATTACATGCTGTGCAACTAACTCTCCAAGTCTTTCTGCGTTTGAAGCTCCGGCTTCCACTGCAGACTTCACAGCTCCTACATCTCCACGTACCATTACGGTTACGAGTCCGGAACCGATCTTCTCTGTTCCTACCAAAGTAACGTTTGCTGCCTTACACATGGTATCTGCAGCCTCGATTGCTGCGGTAAGTCCTCTTGTTTCTACCATTCCTAATGCTTCCTGTGCCATAATTTTGTTCCTCCTTAAAATAATAAAATATGAATCATTTTTTGTTTTTATTTACACTACATTACTGTAGCAGTTACTGAAATTATTGTCCGGATATCGACTCCTGCTCTTTTGCATCCTTTTTTGCAATGCGCTTTGCGGATAGGGCAACCAGCTTTCTGGTCTCTTCACAGGGCGATGCGATGACACCGCTGGCTGCAAGAATATGATGGTTTGCCTTGCAGATACCTGCCGCAGCCTCCACTGCTGCCTTAACATCTGAGACCGATCCCTCTACGATGATGGTAACCAGTCGTCCTCCAAGCTTTCTCTCCCAGGTAACCAGTTTTACCTCTGCCGCCTTACACATTGCATCCAATGAGTCGATTGCAGCAACAACACCGGACACTTCAATTAATCCGTAGGATGTTCCTGCCATAGTTTATTTTGCCTTTGGGAATCCCGGAAGGATCTTTTCAACATCTGCATGTGGTCTTGGGATTACATGCTGTGCTACCAGTTCTCCAAGGCGGCTTGCTGCCTGCGCGCCGGACTCTACAGATGCCTTAACAGCTCCTACGTCTCCACGTACCATTACCGTTACAAGTCCGGAACCGATTTTCTCTGTTCCCACTAAGGTTACCTCTGCGGACTTTGTCATTGCATCTGCTGCTTCGATTGCTGCAGTAAGTCCTCTTGTTTCTACCATTCCTAATGCTTCCTGTGCCATGTTTGTTTTCTCCTTTTTTGTTTCATTTTTTATACTGTTTTCTTTGTCTTTAATCTACATCAAAACCACAGATACTTAACATTTTAAGTGTATCCTCTGTAGGTCTTGGAATCACGTGGCTTGTAACAACTCCGCTTACCGATTCTGCCACTTGTCGTCCTGCCTCCACTGCTGCGGTCACATCATCCACGGTTCCGCGGAACTTGATTGTCACCAGAAGCGGCACCGGCAAGGAATCGGCATTGGCAGGCTTGTTTTTATCAAAGGGTTCTAAGGTAACATTGGCTGCCTTGCATCCGGCATCCGCCGCCATAAATGCACAGACCAGGCCATATACCTCTAAAAATCCAACTGCTCTTTCATCCATATGGGGCTCCTTTACTAATCTGCTACGATTGCAATCTTAAGTCCTGTCATAGATGCGGCCTTTTTAAATCCCTCGTCCACCTTTGAAAGCGGATACTTATCGGTAATCAGCTCATTCATCGGAAGTCCGATTGCTTTTGCTCCCTTTAAGAAGTCAAAGGTCGTTGCATAATCCCGTAAGGTATATACCCAGCTTCCCACCATGGTAAGCTCTTTGGAGCAAATATCAAAATGTGGATTGATGGTTGCATCTCCACCGTTGATAAAAAATCCCAGCTCGCATAAGCCGCCGCCGTTTCGGATGAACTTATAGATGTTCGCATGTCCTGCCGGCGAACCGGTACACTGGAACCCGAAATCTGCAAGATGTCCTCCGAAGGCTGCTTCCACGCCTTTTGTAAGTCCTTCAATGCCCTCGAAGTCCTTAAAGTTTACGGTTCCGGTTGCTCCTAACCTCTTTGAGAACTCCAATCGCTGTGCATTTCCATCCACCGTTACGATATTCTGAATTCCCATGGTCTTAAGAACTGCTACGCAGATCAACCCAATCGGTCCGCAGCCCTGAACCACTACCCGGCTGTTAAACTTTAAAATTCCGGTTGATTTTGCCCGTTCTACTGCATGAATCAGCACTGCGCAGGGCTCAATCAATATTCTCGAATCAAGGTCAAGATCACTTACATTAAAGAAGGTGGAACCTAATGCTCCGCGGACAAGAATGTAATCTGCAAACCATCCGTTTGCATGTACCTCATCATCCGGCAAAAGTCCATACACATCCGCACCACCGACATTCTGCTTATTCAGGTCAAACATCGTGATGTCCGGGTTGTCCTTAAAGATCATGCAGGTAACAATTTTGTCGCCAACCTTAACCGGTTTTCCTGCACTGTCAACCTTTACATTCTTTCCCATCTTTACGATCTCTCCGGTTCCTTCGTGTCCGAGGGCTACCGGGATAAGACTGAATGGGTCTCTCTTATATTCATGTACATCTGTACCACAGATGCCGCATCCCTCTACCTTAACAAGAAGATCATCATCTCCTACCTGTGGCATTGGGAACTCTTTTACTTCCATTTTTCCAAGCTGGGTAAGCATTGCTACCCTTACCTTGTCCGGAATTACACCGGATGCTGTTGAATTTCCTGCCGCAGGGCTTTGGGAAAGACTCGATAACACCTGCTTTACGATCTCTTCAACCGCAGTTGCATTCATTTCCATGCTTTGTTCCTCCATATTATTTCTATCACTTCGGATTTGTGTTCCCGAATGAATTTGCATATGTAAATCAGAATACACTCCTTATCGAATACACAAGCTGTCCGACATGGTGCAGCGTCTTCTCTTGGTAAAGGTTGCTGCGCTTGTAAGTCCCTCTCCTGTACGGCTTGCAATGGTAAAGGTCGGGAATCCTTCCCCTCCGAATCCAAGTGCCGCATAGGATGGTCCATTCTTTACAAGGATTGCCGTGTCAATGGCTCTGGCGAACTGCGTAATGCGGTCCACATTCTTGCAGTGAATATGTGCGGAATGGCGGTTACCATGCTCTAACCACACTGCCTGTTCCACAGCATCATCAAAGTTCTTTGCCCGTACCACACCAAGGATCGGCATCATAAGCTCCGTCTGAATCAGCGGATGCTCCTTTGGCCCTTCGAAGGTAATGCAGCGGATATTGTCCGGTACATTTACGCCGATCATAGCCAAAAGTGCTTTTGCACTTCTTCCCACACACTTGCGGTTCAGACGTCCCTTCTCATCCATAACCGTTGCAATCAGCTTCTTCTGCTCTTCCTCTGATGCAAGGTAGCAGCCCTGCTCTTTTACCATATAGTCCATCAGTTCATCGCAGATGGAAGAGACTGCAACAACCTCTTTTTCTGCGATACACGGAAGGTTATTGTCAAAGGTACATCCGTTTACAATGTCCTGGGCTGCCTTCCTGATGTCTGCCGTCTCATCCACCAGTGCCGGAGGATTTCCGGCTCCTGCTCCGATTCCACGCTTTCCGCTGGATAAAACTGCGGTAACAACTCCGGGGCCTCCGGTAGCAACCAGAAGCGGGATATCCGGGTGCTTCATCATAATCGCGCTGGAATCTAAGGTTGGATTTTCAACCGTACATGCGATATTATCCGGTCCTCCGGCCTCCAGGGAAGCCTCGTTCAATAAGTTTACCGCATAGATTGAGGTTTTGATCGCCTGTGGATGCGGGTTAAATACCACCGTATTTCCTCCCGCCAGCATTCCAATGGTATTACACAGAACCGTCTCACTTGGATTGGTGCAGGGAGTGATTGCTCCGATCACACCAAAAGGTCCCATCTCCACTAAGGTAAGTCCACGGTCCCCGGACCATGCGGTTGTTTTGATATCTTCTGTTCCGGGAGTTTTTTCTGCCACCAGCACGTGTTTTAAAATCTTGTCTCCCACATTTCCCATGCCGGTCTCTTCTACTCCCATCCGAGCCAAAGTCTCTGCGTTTTCTTTGATTTTTCTGCGAATGATGGTAATAATCTGTTCCCTCTGGTCCATGGACATGATCCGCACAATTTTCTGAGCCTCTTTGGCCTTCTCAATTGCAACATTCATGTCCTTGTAGACTCCATGCATTCCGGAAACCCCTGACCCTAGCTGTAATTTTGCCATTACTTCGCCAACAATATTTTTTATTTGGCTTTCTGTCATTTCCAAGTCATCACTTCCTTATCTAAAATTTCCTACTCTCAAATACATTCTTTGCGAACTCGCCAAGCTGTGTATCCTGCTTAGCAGTCCCTCCGCTTATGCCAACCGCTCCAACGATCTGACCGTTCCTACAAAGTACTTCACCGCCGCCGAAAATCACAATCTTACCTTCATTGGTATGCTCAATTCCATATAGAGATCCTCCCGGCGCTGCGAGCTTTGCAAGCTCTTTGGTGGGCATCTGAAAGGCAACTGCGGTATAGGTTTTATTTACTGCGATATCATAGCTTCCGATGTAGGCGCCATCCATGCAATGTACTGCGATGGGTCTTCCCGAGGCATCCGATACTGCAATCACGGCTTTTACGCCTACACGCTCTGCTTCCTTTTCCACTTTCTCAATAAGAGCCTTGGCATCCTCTAATGTTACAGCCTTGGCTTTTTGTACCTGCTGTACCACTTTTTTTACAATAGCTTCTAACTCGTTTTGATTCATACTTATTTCATCTCTGCGATGACCTTCTTAACAATCTCTGCGATTGCGGCTTCGTCAATATTGGAAGAGGTCTCTGTCTTCTCCGGTTTTCCAACAAAATCATACTGATATCCCGGGAACTGCTTGTAGTCTTCTGCGCAGCTTCCGCAGTTGTGGCAATTCTTTCCGCCCATGTTCTGGCAGACAGATGCAGGATGCTTTCCTGGCATACCGAATTTACGGCGGATTGCATATAATTTCTCAATATTCTTCTCGTCAAATTCCTTTGGTCCTCCAAGCATCTTTGACTTGTAAAGGAGCTCTGCGTAGAACTCTAAGCTTTCCATCTTCATGTATGCAGCATTTAAGTCGGTACTCCAGGTAAGCGCTCCGTGGTTCTCAAGAAGAACTGCATCAAAATACGGAAGGTACTTCTCAAGGTTGTCCGGAATCTCCATTGTAGAAGGTGTACCATACTCAGCGATTGGAACGCATCCAAGGGCGATGACTGCCTCCGGCATGATTGGCTGGGTAAGTGGAATGCCTGCGATTGCAAAAGCAGTACCATACATTGGATGAGCATGTACCACAGATCCCACATCCGGTCTCTTCTGATATACTCTCATATGCATTTTAATTTCTGAAGATGGCTTAAAGCCTTTATTTGCCTGAAGAACATTTCCGTTCTCATCTACCTTACAGATAAACTCCGGTGTCATGAAGCCTTTTGATACACCGGTGGGTGTGCAAAGGAACTCATGATCATTGAGCTTTACGGAGATATTTCCGTCATTTGCTGCAACCATGTTGCGGTTGTAGATTCTTCTACCGATATCACAGATTTGTTTTTTGATTTCCATTTCGTTTACCATAGAAACGATTCCTCCTTAAAATAAATATATTCGTTTATATAAGCTTCCTTTTGGTCTTATCCTCATCCAAGCTTAAATACTCTAAAATTTCTTTGATCCCCACGCCTCTTATGGAATCCACGTGAAAAATTCGTTTGCACCCTGCGGTTTTTAACCACCGGTCTGCTAATGCTACGTTGGCGTTTGGAAGATCAATCTTTGTCACAATTCCGATACATTCGCGGTTCGCCTGGCTGGTGCAGTTTGGCGGAAAAAGGGAGTAAGGCTCGGTTGCAGAACAAAGGATTCCCACCACATCTGCCTCATAGGTATACAATGCTAAGGCTTTTGCCAGCCTATGGCTTTGGGCATATTCTCCGGGCGTATCGATTACGCTTTCGTAATGCTTCACATCCTGTGTTTTGTAATAATGGATTTCTTCTCCCCTTAAGGCCTGGGTCAAGGTGGTTTTCCCCGCCATGCTCCTTCCCATCAAAATCAGCTTTCTCATGTCTTTGTGATGGGGCAGACTGAATAACCCAGCTTTTCTTTTACATAGTCCTCCATCGCTTCCATTGCCGACTGTACTTCGCTGACGGTTCCCGTCACAATGAGGGATCCGCTGAAGCGGTCCACAAACCCAAGAGTAACTCCGCTGGATTTGATAGCAATGTCTGCCATGATGATGGCGGTCTCGGAGGGGACAACGGTTGTTACTCCAATTGCAGCCCGCTCATAATCAATGCGGGGGTCTAGCCCCAGCTTCTCATACAGAATCGGGTCCGGACTTGCGATGATATGTGCCAGCGTCACCTGTCGTCCCGGAACACTTTCCTGAATGATTCTTGTCATATTTTCAAAGTGATCAAGTTCTGCCATGTCTCTCCTTTCCAAGCCTAACCGCCAATCTGGCAGTCCAGCTTTGATACATTTTCCACCACCTTTTTCAGCATTTCCATGTGCTCATTCTCCGGCGGCAGAATGTCCGGCAGAAGATAGGTTCTTCCCAGTCCTTCATACTTGTCCTGTCCAAGCCTGTGGTATGGAAGCAGGTGGATTTTTTTTACTCCCGGAAGCTGGTCCGTAAACCTTGCAATTGCCGCGATCTCCTCCGGCGTATCGTTAAAGGTGGGTATGACCGGCACCCGGATTATCAGATTCGTCATGCCGCTTTCTGCAATCCTTCTGGCATTTTTCAGCATCAATGTATTTTCTCTTCCGGTAAATTGTTTATGCTTCATGGGATTCGTATGCTTGATATCCATCAGGTAGGTATCCAGGTAAGGCAGAATGTTTTCTATTACATCATAGGCAGCACAGCCCATGCTTTCCATCGCAGTATTTAGTCCTCTGCTTTTTGCCGTAGCAAGGAGTGCTCTTGCAAAATCCGGCTGGCAGAGACTCTCCCCACCGGAAAGGGTAAGTCCTCCGCCACTTCTTCGGTAGTAGGGTCGATCCCGTTCTACGGTTTCCATCACCTCTGCCACCGTCACATCCCGGCCAATGATTTTTTTCTTTCCCTCCACAATCATATTCTCTATTTCGTAGCTTTGGGATTCCGGGTTGCAGCACCATCTGCATTGAAGGACACATCCCTTTAAAAATACGATTGTGCGGATTCCTGTTCCATCATGAATGGAATAGCGCTGGATATCAAAAATACGGCCCTTTGTCTGTAATAATTCTTCTATGACCGTCACTTCCTTTCCCGATACCTTCTGTTTAGAAGCCCTGTTCCGTACGTCTTATGATATCGTCCTGAAGGCTCTTGGAAAGTGTGGTAAACAATGCGCTGTAGCCTGCAACCCGGACCACAAGATGCTTGTAATTCTCCGGATGCTTCTGGGCATCCAAAAGTGTCTCGCGGGTTACTACATTAAACTGCATATGACTTCCCTTCTGATCGAAATAGGTTCGAATCAGACTTACAAAATTCTCAAGTCCCGCCTCTCCGCTTAATGCAGACGGATGGAACTTCTGATTGAAGAGGGTTCCGTTGGAGGCGATACCATGGTCTAAGGTGGCCACCGAATTTGCTGCCGCCGTCGGTCCCTTTACATCCTTTCCCGCACTGGGCGAAACACCATCCGCAACCGGAGTCCCTGCAAGTCTTCCATCCGGAGTGGCTCCTGTCTGTGCACCGAGAGGAACATTTGCCGAAACCGGATAAAGCCCTGCCTGGAACTGTCCTCCCCTTGGATTTTTGTAATTTAATAATGGTTTGGTGTAGGTGTACGCAGCTTCTCTGGCAAACCTGTCCACCACCTCATTGTCATTTCCGAATTTCGGAACCTCAGCAATCAGCTCTAATATCTCATCAAATCGCTTCAAATCCTCCGCCGAAACAGATTCTTTGATTACTCTTTGGGTGGCAAGGGCAACTGCCTTTTCGTCTGCCGGTACGCCATTCTGTGCAAACTCCCTTGCAACCTTTCCGGCCACCTGGGATACCACTAACGCATTTGTCTCTTTTCCGAAATTAAAAAGGAGTGCTTTTTTATATTCCTCCATGGAAACCTTTTTTTCATCAAATACCAGAGTTTTAATTGCAAATAGGGAATCCGCAACATTGGCGATTCCAAATCCCTGTGGACCGGTGAAATTGTATACACAACCACCCTGTTCACAGGTTTTTCCTCGCTTGATACAGTCGTCTACCAGGCACGCAAGAAATGGGAGAGGAGCGCGCTCGGCGTGGGCCTGATCAATTGCATTGTCTGCATTTACTAAAAGACTGATGAAATAATTCATCTGTTCCTGATATGCTGCAAAAAACTCGTCAAAGGATTTCATATCCTCCACTTTCTTCGTCTGCGGTCCAAGCTGCTCGCCTTTGTCCACTCCGCTTGAAAATACGAGTTCTAACGGTCTGCACATATTAAAGAAAGCTGCGTCGTGCCATCCGTTTGTCTTTCCGCCCTTTTGCGGTTCCACACATCCGATGATGTTATATGTACGGGCATCCTCCAAAGAAAGTCCTCTGCTAAGGAGGGAAGGAATAATCACCTCATCATTGTAATAGGCCGGAAGTCCGATTCCGGTTCTTGTAAGCTCTGCCGCCCGGATCAAAAGATCATGGGGCGAGCCATTCCACACCCGGATGGAAAGGGAGGGCATCGGCAAAAATACATGGAAGGATGCCTCGATACACATAAAGGAAAGATCGTTGGTCACATCGCATCCGTTCTCGTCCACGCCTCCCACAATCAGGTTCTGAAACAGGCTGTAGCCTGCAAAACCTTTTGCGCTTTCGGCATCTCTGCATTTATTCAAATCATTGAGCTTTACCCAGATACAATCGATCAGTTCCTGAGCCTGCTCTCTTGTAATTCTCTTTTCCTCCATATCCGCCTTGTAATACGGATACATATACTGGTCAAACCGTCCCGGTGAAATCGAATGTCCCGATGATTCCAGCTGAAGAAGCTGCTGAATAAACCAGAAGCTCTGGCATGCCTCCCAGAATGTCTTCGCACCCTTTCCCGGAACATTTTCGCAATTTGCGGCAATCTGCAAAAGCTCTGCTTTTCGGACTTCATCCCTGCAGGAAGCTGCCTCTTTCCTTGCCAGGTCGCTGTATCGTTTTGCGTAATCAATAACAGCCTGACAGCTGATCAGTACCGCCTCGTAAAAACGGCTCTTCGTGGGATAATCGCTATCCCCGACACTGCATTTTGCATATTCCCTGCGAACCTGATCCATGATTCCTTCCAACCCAATTTCAAGAACCTTTTCATATTGAACGGTAAAGTGTCCCACTCCATTGTAGAAGTAGTTTCCCGGAGTAAACATGTCATGCTCCATTGCCTTTAGTGTCTCCGGAGCCATATAGGAGGTGGCAAGCTCACTGGTAGTTTTTCCCTTCCAGTACTTATTCGCCTCTTTGATCTCCTTCTTCGCCTGCTCCGAGATGAAGAACGGATCTGCCTCTCTGGTTGCTACGGTATCAAATTCTGCCTCCAACCATTCGTAAGAGAATTCCGGATAAGTCTGACACCCTCTCGGCGCGATGGTCGAGCTTCCGACAATCAGTTCCCCTCTCCGAATCACAATCGGGATGTTTTTCAAAATATGTTCAAAAGCCTTCGCCTTCCGAATAATCAGCGGTTCATTCTCCGTTGCCTGAAAGGATTCCGTGATCAGAACTGCTCTTGCCGATTCAATCTCCGGCATCTTTGCAAACAAATCTTCCACCAGCTTTGTAATTCGTTCTGTTTTTGCAATTCTTGATGTCTGATATGTACTCATCTATTCCTCCAACTACGAGATTCCTCGCAAATCAACATCTATATCTCACACAAAACAACACTTTTTCCTCTTAAGTATAGTTGCATCTTGTTGAATTGTCAATGTTGTAGGACTGTTTTCGTGAATTTATGTGGTTTTTTGTTTCCTCTCCTTTCTCGTATGTATGAGTTCAATCTATTTTGTCCTGTTTGTACTTGGATGCATACGAAAAAACAAGAAATCCAGTTTTTGTATGCATCCTTTTTCAAATATACATACGAAATGCGCTAACACAACTTTATGGTATGTACTCCCATTCATTGCTTTTTCCCCAAAATAAAAAGAGCCGCAAAGCGGCTCTTTCCCAATTTTGATAATCCTTTTTCGGAATTGTGTTCCTGAGAATGAATTTTACTATTTGAATCAGAACGTTTAAAAAGCGTCGGTACTTAATGAGCAATTCATTGCGAATTTAGTACCGCTACGCTTTTTACAAACGAGAGTGGGTTCTGCTTCATGCTTGATTGGTAAATTGTATCATTTCGCCGGTTGATTTTCTTCCAGTACCTAAAATCTATGAAAAAAGCAGCATTTTAAGCGTTTTTTATGGTCGATTGTATGTTTTCGCCGGATCAATTTTAGC
>JBJENM010000042.1:0-17930 GCA_051880175.1 Agathobacter sp.
GGGTTCTGATTCAAATATGCAAATTCATTCGGGAACACTTTTCCGAAATGGGATTACAACAAAGAGAGAAAAAATAAAAAGTGAGGTTTTTTTATGAATAATGAATGGAATTTGGACGTTCTCTACAAGGGGCTTTCGGACCCTTCTTATGAAAAGGATATGAATGCTTTAAAGGAATCCAATGCATCCATACATGCTCTTGTAGAAAAAGCAAAGGATTTACCGGAAAAGGATCGTGCCGAGCAGATCCTTCTTGCCTTGGAGGAGAACTGCAGAATCTTTTACCGTCTGGGAAGCTATCTTTCCCTCCGCCAATCCACCAACACAGAAGATGGCGACATTATGGCCCAAAACAATCGGCTTATGAAAATATACGCAGATGGAGCTGCAGATTTTACTGCTTGTGACCATATCTTAGGTGAGCTTTCCGACGTGGATACACTTGCCAAAGAAAGTGCCCTGATCGACGAATATAAATTCTTACTGAAAGAGAAAAAGAAAGCTTCCGCACATCTCCTTTCCAATGATGTAGAAGCAATGATCTCCGCAATGGATATGACCGGAGGCTCTGCCTGGAGCAGGCTACAGTCTTACCTTACATCAACTGTGAAGGTGGATTATGATGGAAAACAGATTACGCTTACAGAGGTTCGCAATCTTGCTTACAGCCCGGATGCAAAGACTCGAAAGGCAGCCTATGATGCAGAGATTGCCGCCTATGATAAGATTGCGGATTCCCTTGCATTTTCACTGAACAATATCAAGAACCAGAATATTATGCTTGCCGCAAAGCGGGGATATGAGTC
Source organism: Agathobacter sp. (assembly GCA_051880175.1). Lineage (GTDB taxonomy): Bacteria > Bacillota > Clostridia > Lachnospirales > Lachnospiraceae > Roseburia. Next base: position 807 of record JBJENM010000042.1, read on the forward strand.
ACCCCTTGCCATGACCTTAGAGCAGTCTAGAATGACCCGGCAAACCCTTGATGCTATGATGGAAGCGGTAGAGGAATATCTTCCGGTGTTCCGCAAGTATCTGCGCCACAAGGGAGAACTCCTCGGACATAAAAACGGTCTTCCGTTCTATGATCTCTTTGCCCCTCTTGGAAAATCGGATAAGTCCTACTCCATTGAGGAAGCAAAGGAATACTTAATCGATTGCTTTAACAGCCTCTCTCCGGATATCGCAGATTTAATGAAGGAAGCTTTTGAGAATGAGTGGATTGACTTCTACCCAAGAAACGGAAAAGAGGGAGGTGCTTTCTGCGCAGAAATTAATGAATTGGGGCAGAGCCGCATCCTTACCAATTTTGACGGTACCTTCTCCGCCGTAGATACCCTGGCTCACGAGCTGGGACATGCCTTCCACAACAGACAGATGGAAACCGCAAGAATTCTAAATCAGGATTACTCTATGCCGGTTGCGGAAACCGCATCCACCTTTAACGAGGTTCATCTCGGATCTTACGCCCTTAAAAATGCAAAGGGAGAGGAACGTCTTGCGTTATTAGAAAGCGATCTTAGGGAGAAGACCCAGTGTATCGTAGATATTTATTCCAGATATCTTTTCGAGACCGCTGTATATGAAAAATGCCAGGATAAATTCCTCATGGCTGAGGATTTAAAAGAAATCATGCTGGACTGCCAGCGCAGATCCTACGGGGACGGACTTGACGAAGCGTTCCTGCACCCATATATGTGGGCCTGCAAGAGCCATTATTACATCAGCAGCTTAAGCTTTTACAATTTCCCATACACCTTTGGAAATCTTTTCGCGGAAGGTCTGTATGCACTTTACTTAAAAGAGGGAAAATCCTTTATTCCAAAATACAAAGAAATGCTTCATAAGACCGGATGCAGCACAATTGAGGAATCCGGAAAACAGATCGGAGTTGACTTAACGAAAAAAGAGTTCTGGGAAAACAGCTTAAAGCTTATGGCAGAAGAAATTGAAGAATTCTTAAAGATGTAATTCTTATAAAATAAAAAGAGTTCCGGAAACCCGGAACTCTTTTCTATTCCATCTTTACAAAAATGCCTTTAACATCTCTAGCTCTTTGATATCAATGCAGTTTGGAATGCTCTGGTGGATGACTGCCTGCATACATTCCTCGAAATCCATCCAGATCACGCTCTCGATTTCTTCTTCCTGGACCTTAAAATCCTCTGCCTCCCAGTCAAGGTGCAGCAGATAGACCTTGCTTACCTGGCGGTCGACAAACGGCTTCCCATAAAACTCGGTGTTCACATCCATCCTGTGCATCCCGCAGTCTTTTAATTCCTCTTCCTTTACAGACACGCCCAGCTCTTCCTTAAGCTCCCGAAGTGCCGAGGAGATATAATCTGCTCCCGCCGGAATATGGCCGGCGCTTGATATATCATAGCACCCCGGAAAAGAGTCCTTGCTCTTACAGCGCTTTTGAAGCAGAATCTGGGTACGTCCATTCACCTTTCGCACAATCCATACATGGGCGGTACGATGCCGTATACCTCTTTCATGGGCCTTTTCTCTTTCAACGGTTTCCCCCGTTGGTATTCCATTTTCATCTACGATATCAAAGTATTCCATAGGGTTTTCCTCTTATGCAATCTCTGCTCCTGCCGGCATAGGCTTTTCCGGTGTCAGGAGTGCGAGATTTCCTTCTGCATCCTCTGCGCAAAGAAGCATTCCTTCTGAGAGAACACCTGCAAGCTTTGCTGGTTTTAAGTTTACCAAAACCATAACCTTTTTGCCAACCATTTCTTCCGGAGAATAGTCTTTTCGTATTCCGGAGACGATCTGCTTTACCGTACTTCCGATCTTAACCTGGGAGCAGAGCAGCTTCTTGGATTTTTCTACCGCTTCACAGGCAATAATCTCACCGACCTGGAACTGCATTTTCTCAAAGTCCTCGAAGGTAATTTCTGCCTTTGGCTCAATATCAATGACTTCCTCTTGTGGCTGCTCATAGCATGGCGCATTCTTGGCAGCTTCTGTTCCTGCAAGCTTTGCCTGCTCTGCCAAAAACTCAGCCTTCTGTGCTTCCTGAATTTTCTCTACCTTCGGCATAATATCCTCTGCCTTTAAACGTCCAAAGAGAATCTCCGGAGAATCTGTAACCTTTGTATTGCTTGGATATAAGCCAAACTGATCCAGATTATCAAAATCGCGAAGCTTGGTGGAAAGCTGTGCAACGATCTTCTCTGCGGTCTCCGGAAGGAATGGATGAAGAAGACTTGCGCCGATGGTGATTGCCTCCGTCAAATTGTAAAGGACTTCTGCCAGACGGTCTGCCTGTGCCTCGTCCTTTGCAAGTACCCAGGGCGATGTCTCATCAATATACTTATTGCAGCGGCGGAATAACGCAAATACCTCGGTAATTGCATCTGCCACGCGAAGACTCTCCATCTTTGCGGATACCTTATCCCGTGTTCCGGTAACAACAGCCTTCAAATCTGCGTCGATGTCTGCCTGATCTGCCGTTACCCCGGTGCTCTTAACGATACCGTCAAAATATTTGTTGCTCATGGAAACTGTACGGTTTACAAGGTTTCCGAGAACATTTGCAAGCTCTGAATTAAAGCGCTCGATTACAAGCTCCCAGGTGATGATTCCATCATTTTCATAAGGCATCTCGTGAAGGACAAAATATCTTGTAGCATCTACGCCGAAAAGCTCTACCATATCGTCCGCATAGATGACGTTTCCTTTTGACTTACTCATCTTATCACCGCCCTGAAGCAGCCATGGATGTCCGAATACCTGCTTTGGAAGCGGAAGGTCTAAGGCCATGAGGAAAATCGGCCAGTAAATCGTATGGAACCGGACGATGTCTTTTCCGATCAGGTGCAGGTCTGCCGGCCAGTTTTTCTGGAATAACTCAGAGGAGCCATCCGGGTCATATCCTATCTTGGTAATGTAGTTCGTAAGGGCATCCAGCCACACATATACTACGTGCTTTGGATCAAAATCCACAGGAATTCCCCAACTGAATGAGGTACGGGATACACAAAGATCCTGCAGCCCCGGGAGAAGGAAGTTGTTCATCATCTCGTTTTTCCGGGAAACCGGCTGAATGAAATCCGGATGCGTGTTGATATAGTCAATCAAACGATCTGCATATTTGCTCATCTTAAAGAAATATGCTTCTTCCTTTGCAGGCTTTACTTCCCGTCCACAGTCCGGACATTTTCCGTCTTTAAGCTGGGACTCTGTCCAGAAGGACTCGCATGGTGTACAGTACAGACCCTCATAGGAGCTCTTATAGATGTCTCCCTGGTCATACAATTTCTTGAAAATCTTCTTTACACATTTCTCATGATCTTCGTCAGTGGTACGAACGAAGCTGTCATAGGAAGAATTTACAAGATCCCAGATTCTTTTTACTTCATTGGATACTCCGTCTACATACTCCTTTGGAGTAATTCCGGCAGCCTCAGCCTTCTCCTGGATCTTCTGTCCATGCTCGTCGGTTCCTGTCTGGAAGTAGACATCATATCCTTCTGCCCTTTTATATCTTGCAATTGCATCTGCCAGAATAATCTCGTAGGTATTTCCGATATGCGGCTTACCTGAGGTGTAGGCAATTGCTGTTGTCATATAATACTTTCCCTTGTTGCTCATTTTATATCCTCCTTAAATCATTACAAAATTCACAGAAAAAAACTCGCCTTCATTCCTATGAAGACGAGTATAATCCCGTGTTACCACTTCTATTCGCAGGCACCTTGCAGTGCTTACCTCAGCAGATACCTATTAGTATCTTCCACTATAACGGGTGTTCCCGTCAGAACTTATCTGAAAAACTCAGTTCAGTCCTGCCACTCCAAAGCCATGTTCCAGATGCTTCCACCCGCTCCCTCTCAGCCTAATAGGAGCTTCTCTGTAAAGCTTTCACAAATGTACTCTCTTTTTCTACGTGTTTATGAAATATTCTGATATTTAATTTAGCATGGAAAAAATGAGATGTCAATGTATGTATTTACTTTTTCATTGGGAAACATTCATTTCAAAGATTACAAGCATCACAATTGCCGCCAAAAGCCAAAGCACTCCTACCAGAAGTATGCTTCTAACATCCGTCTTTTCTTTGCTTTTTGCTTCGTTTAAAAACTCATAGTAGCTTTTTCTTTTCTCAAAGCGATCCTTCCGCGGTGAAAAAAAGCTTACGACACAATGAAACAGATACTGCAATCCGTAAAAGCTTCCCTGCCCTGCCGCCCAGGCCAGCACTCCCATACTTAAGACACATACGGCAGCAACGAAAAATCCATCACAGAGAGCATGTATGACTGCTATTTTATCAGTCCCGTAATTGGATAGCTCGAAGGCAAGGACAAGTATCGTAATCACACAGGCCACTCCTGCAGTAATGATTCCCGCTAAATGCTTTTTTATACCTTTCATTCAGCTGTTACCTCGCTCTGATATTTTTCAAATTCTTCCGTATTGCAGCTTACCCAGTGTCCCGGAGTAATCTCACGTAGCGTTGGTCCCTCCTTGGAGTAATCATGGGCCAGTTCCGGTGTATAGACAATACGCTTTCTCTTTTTCTCATAATGCGGGTCAGGAAGCGGAATGGCAGATAAGAGGGATTTCGTATAGGGATGCAGCGGATGTGCAAACAGCTCATCGGACTCTGCAATCTCTACTATCTTTCCAAAATACATTACGGCAATCCGGTCGGAAAAGTATTTTACCACAGACAGATCGTGGGCAATGAACATGATGGTTAGTCCCATCTCTTTTCGAAGCTCATTTAAAAGATTAATGACCTGGGCCTGAATAGAGACATCCAATGCGCTGACCGGCTCATCCGCAATAATCAGCTCCGGATTCATGATGATGGCCCGGGCAATACCGATACGCTGCCTCTGTCCACCGGAAAATTCGTGCGGATAGCGTCCGGCGTGCTCCTTTACCAGTCCTACTTTTTCCAATACCTCGTAGACCTTTTCGTCAATATACTTTTCGTCCTTGATTCCCTGAATCTGCAAGCCCTCTGCAATGATCTCCCGGACGGTCATTCGTGGATTTAAGGAAGCAATCGGATCCTGAAAGATCATCTGGATTTTGGTTACAATGTTTTCTTTTGCAGCTTCCTTCTGCTTTTCATTCCGTTCCTGCTCAAGCTGCTTTACCAGAACCGCATCATTTTGGGCTTCTTGTATTTTTTCATCATATTCTTCCTGAATTTCTTTTACCCGGCGTTCCTGATACAGCTTTATGCAGTTCTTATGGTCATTTTTTGCTTCTTCGATCAGCTTCTTCTGCTCTTCGATAAACGCCTTCAAATGCGCTTTTTCTTTTGCAATTCCTTCCTTATCCCCGGCCTCTCTAAAGCCTTTCATCCTTTCTCTGGAAGCCTCGCGTTCATCCTCGATGGCATCCAGATAAGAGCGGGTACCCGCTACGATACGTTGTCCTTTGAAATAGACATCACCGGAGGTTGCATTATAAAGCTTTATGATGGAACGTCCCGTTGTGGTCTTTCCGCAGCCGGATTCTCCTACAATTCCAAGGACTTCGCCTTTTTGAATGGAGAAGCTGACATCATCCACGGCCTTAAAATCCTTTTTGCCGAAGTACTGCTTTAAATGTCTTACTTCAAGAATAGTTTCTGCATTGTTCATGATTGGGATGCCTCCATTTCTCTCATTGCCTGAATGCGGTCCGTAACACTTTTCGGTGGATCTACCTTTGGTGCATCCGGGTGAAGCAGCCAGGTTGCTGCATAGTGGGTATCCGATATCTTAAAGAACGGAGGCTGCTTTTTAAAATCGATTTTCATTGCATAGCGGTTACGCTCTGCAAAGGCATCTCCTTTTGGTGGATAAATCATATTTGGCGGTGTTCCCGGTATCGCTTCCAGCTCGTCCTTTGTATCCAGCGACGGCATGGAGGACAAAAGCGCCCAGGTATATGGATGCTTCGGTTCATAGAAAATGTCATCCACAGTGCCGTATTCCACAATCTTACCTGCATACATGACAGCTACCTTATCTGCCATATTCGCTACAACACCGAGATCATGGGTAATGAAAAGGACAGAGATTTTTCTCTTTTCCTTTATTTCGTTGATCAGTTCCAGAATCTGCCCCTGAATGGTTACATCCAGTGCAGTGGTGGGCTCATCGCAGATTAGAATTTCCGGATTTGCCGCAATGGCAATTGCAATGACGATACGCTGTCTCATTCCGCCGGAAAATTCGTGCGGGTACTGCTCAAACCGCTTTTCCGGTTCCTTAATTCCTACGTCGGACATAATCTGTATCGCATTGTCATAGGCCATCTTTTTGGTAACCTTTTCCTTTGATTCCTTCTCTTTCTTTTCCAGATAGGAAACCATCTCTTTTGCAAGCTTATGATAATCCGGCCGAGACATTGCGGAAACCTCTTCCTCGTAGCTGTCCTTTAAGCTCTTTAAATTCTGTTTCAGGCTGTTTTTTGTAAACTCCAGATCCACGAGATTCGCCGGAACAACCTTCGGTGCAATTTTTCCTGCTGCAACCTTCTTTTCCCGCTGCGCCGTCTCTTTGATCACCCGGCGCTCTTCCTTTGGATTATTCTTTACGCCCGTTGCATAACGCTCCAGATTTACCTTCATGGATGTATGGAAGGTATATGCATAGCTGTTCTTTTTTAATGCGATTCGGTTAATGGACTCCCCTACCTTTTTGGTCAGCATTTTGGCAGTGTTCTCTGCCTCTTTGATGTCTAAGGTTTCCTTTTCAAAAACCGGCATGGCGCTTCTTATTGCTTCGATTACATCCTTTTTTGCTGTCAGTTTTTCCTGATCTGCGGCCTCTAATGCCCTGGCTATGTTTTCCTCAGTTAAGACATAGTCTCCACAGCCGGCCTTTTTCATATAGGAGGTCAGATGCTTCTTTAGATATTTGATTTCTTTTCTGGCGTTTTTCCGTTTCGTCTTATTATTCAGAAGTGACGCTTCTGTCATCTGCTTTCCGATTTTCATGACAGGGTCTAGGGAAGACAATGGGTCCTGAAACACCATAGTAAGCTCGTTACCGCGCACCTTGTTGTACTCTTTTTCTGTGTACTTTAAAAGGTCCTCACCCTTGTAGATGATCTCGCCGCCTTCAATGATGGTGTTTGCGGCATTGATTCCCATAATTGACTTTGCCGTTACGGATTTTCCGGAGCCGGACTCTCCTACAATTGCAAGGGTTTCCCCCTCATTTAAATCAAAGCTGATATCCCGTACTGCCTTAACATTTCCGTTGTTGGTACGGAAGGAAACGCGCAGATTTTTTACTTCTAATACTTTACTCATATGAATGACTCCTCACTATTCTTCTGCTCCTCGAAGAGATGGGTTAAAGGCATCTCTCAGTCCGTTACCAAAAATATTAAAGCAAACTAAAAGCAGTGACAAAAAGACTGCCGGGAAAAATACGCAGTGCGGATAGGTGGATAAGGTCTGCTGTCCGTTTTCCAAAAGCGTTCCGAGACTCGTTAAGGTTTTTGAATTCAGATTGACGATTCCAAGATAAGAAAAGGTCGCTTCTGAAAAAATCGTTCCGGGGATGGTAAGCACACAGCAGGTGATGATAAATCCCGATGCATTCGGAAGAATATGACGGAAAATAAGCCGTCTGTCCTTTGCTCCCAGGGTCCGGGCTGCCATAACATATTCCTGTCCCTTAAAACGGTAAAACTGTGCCCGCACCGTGGAGGAAATACTGATCCATCCAAAGAAAATAAAGCACATGAACATGGCAAAGATTGCTCCCATCTTTCTTGCAAAATAGATCTGGAACAATGTCATAAATACGATACTCGGAATCTGCCACAGAATATCCTTGATACGCTCCATTACCAAATCAAAGGTGCCTCCGTAATATCCCTCTAAGGCTCCGATAATAATACCGATGATCAGGTTTACCAAAGCTGCTGCAATGGATATGCTAAGAGAAAGTCTTGCGCCTGCAGCCATACGCACGCAGATGTCATAGCCGTACTCATCTGCACCAAATAAAAAGCAGGCTTCTTTTCCGTTTTTATACTGATACCAGCTGGAATATAAGGTGCGGATCTGATACTGTGCACCATTCATTTTAGAGATCGTGTAAGCATATCCGTCCTCGGAACTTTCATCCTTTAAATAAATGTTCTGAAGCTCTCCGTTTTCATCCCTTTGTGCAATACCCTTGGCATTTGTCAGATACCACGCATTCGGGTTGGAGACGTATGCCTGACATTCTATGCGGCTTTCATCGATCATTGGGTACAGCATCTGGATACCGGTTTCCTTTTCATAGGCTAACACATCCTCCAGTTCGGATTTTGTCAGCAACATAGTAACATAACCGACCTTCGCATAGGAATCCATGGAAATCTCATACTGTGTCTGCATACGGTTTGCCACACTTACTTCCACCGTACCGTATTCCTCCCGAATTGCTCCGGGAATTGCTGAATAATAATCATAAGTCTGCTGGTTTACGGTTTTCTTTGTACAACCGTTCCAGAATCCCAGGTCGAATTTTGTGGAAAGCTTCGGAAGCACGTAGGAATAATAGCCATCCTTTTCCGAAACCTCATAATCCGATACAAAAGGGGTCACAATGGCAAAGATAACCATACAGAACAGGATAACCGAACAGACCACCGCACCTTTGTTGTGGGCAAAACGAATCAGCGCATCCTGCAAAAATCCGATGGGTTTTGTTTCAAGCTCTTTATCATGAATCCGTTCGTTCATCTGAACGAACTCAAAATCTTCTTTTAATATTGGTTCATTCTCATTCATATCATAGCTCATTTGTCTTATCCCCTCCCATACGAATTCTCGGGTCGATAATGCCGTAGCTTAAATCAAAGATAATTCCGGCAATCAATCCAATCACCACATAGAACATACTGACTGCAAGAAATACACTGTAATCCCTCATATTGATGGATGCCAGATAGGTCTTGCCAATGCCGGGAACCGCAAATATCTGCTCGATAATCAAAGAACCGCTGATAACATAGATAACATCCGCCATAAAGGATGGAAGAATCGGTATCAGCGAATTGCGAAATGCATGCCGCATGGTGGCCTGCCCACGGGACAATCCTTTGGTTCTCGCCAGAAGCATGTATTCACTCGTCAGCGTTTCTGTAAGCTCTGCCCGCACCAGTCGCATATCACCGGCAATGGTTCCGAAGGATAGTGCGAGAATCGGAAGAATCGCCGAGTGAAGCATCGGCCAGCTAAAATAATCTGTTCCACTGTTCAAAATCAGCGGTGTCCATCCCAGCTTAAAGCCAACCACATACTGCAATACAACGGCGTAAACAAAGGATGGAATGGAGATAAACAGCATAATAAATACGTTGATCAACTGATCCTGCCATTTATTCTTAAAAATAGCCGCAATAATTCCAAAAATAATTCCCAGAGGAAATGAAATGACCAGGGATAGTACATTGATATAAATTGTTGCCGGAAGCTTGCTGAACAGATACTCTGTCACCGGCTGCAAAAAAGTACCTACTGTGGTACAAAATCCCCAGTCAAATTCCGTAAACAGCTTTTTTAAGAAAATCCCGTATTGGACAATCAGCGGGTCATAATAGCCCCAACCTCTTCGCATATCCTCCAAAGCCTGTGCGTAACCCCCGGTAACCTGTACTACCGGATTTGGCAGCATTCGGATCAGCACAAAGAGCATTGTCATAATGACAAAGGCACTAATAATTGCCAGACCGATACGTTTCATTACATATTTAAACATCTGTATTTCTCCTATCTAACACCCTTAGTGAAAAAAGAAACAGCCGGCAATAAGCCGGTACTGTTTCTTTTTATAATTTTATGGTGCGCAGTTCTTACTTAATATGCCAAATCATTTCCTTGTTCTGCACAGTACTCTTCCCATTCTGCATCATCCATTGTGTAGGTCATGAAAGCAATACCTCCACGGCCAACGATAGAGTTAATGTACTCTTCACTTCCTAATACAATTCTCTGGGAGATAAGTGTCGGAATGTTGTAAGAACATACCGGGATGACATGGTAGTTCAGTAATATGCCTTTTTCCATTCCTGCAAGAATCTCATTTCTTACATCAAGGTCTGCAATTGCGTATTCCCCTTCACAGAGAGCAATATACCAATCGTAGTAGCTCTTTGTAATCTCCTGGCCCTGTACGGAAATGGTAAGCGGTGCATAAGAATTAAAACCATATTCAATAATATAATCCGGGTCGGTGTAGCACTGCATCATCGCATATGGATCCATATCAGCTCCGCCCCATGCACCGCGGATCATATCATCCTGTCCGCTCTTCATACTGTCATAGAAATCCTGATCTTCCACCAGCATAAATTTGATTCTTCCCTCAAGGGAGGTTCCTGCTGCTGCCGCATCCATGGCCTGCTGTACATAATCAACCTGCTTCTGGTAGCTGGATTCTGTTCCGTATACGTGATATTCAATCTCAACGATATCATTATCACCGATATTTCCATCTGCATAACACTGGTCATATGCGGATTGCAGCAACGCAGATGCCGCTTCTTTATCGTATCCGGTCAATTCGTTGATATCATCTACGCCGTAAACATCACATAGTGCTTTCTGAGCATATTCTGTGCTGCGGTAGGTTGTTCCAATCTCAGGATCACAGATATAAATATTGTTAAGTAATCCGTATGCCGCATCAAATCCTGCTGTACAGCTCTTTACATAGTCATTTCTGTCAATTGCAAGGGAAAGTGCTTTGCGGAAATCAAGATAGGTACAAATCGTCTTATTTACGCCCTCTGTTTCTCTTGACTTCATGGCATCAAAATCTGTATTTAATGTGAAATAGTAAACATAGGTATCCGGAGTGTAATATACATAATCACTGGTTCCGTATTTCTCCATATCATCGGCAGTTAAAGAAACACCATCCAGTTTTCCCTGTAAAAACATGGACATCTGTGTGGTATGCTCATCAATCTGCTGCATATTGATTGCGGTTGTCTGATACCAGCCCTCATGGTTTCCGTCTGTCCAGCCATACCAGCTTTCATTCTTCTCCAGTCTGATTTCCTTTGATTCCTGATAAGATACAATCTTGTATGGACCGTAGGAGCTGAACTTATCAACAGAGGTTCCGTAAGAGGATTTGATAATTCCACCGGTCTCCTGCTTGTTTGCTTCATACAATTCCTTGTTCAAAAGCACTAAACTTCCAATATTCATCTCAAAGTCCAAAAGCTTGCTTGGATTCTTAAGAATTACGGTAAAGGTATAATCATCATCCTTCACATAACCTACGTTTTCCCAAGGTGTTGCTTCCACCACACCATCCTCGAAGAATATGTAATTGATGAGGTCATCCTCTGCCTCGCCGCCCCATGCATCACTTCCTGTAAAGGAATACAGAAGGCTGTAGGATTCTTCCGTTACCGGAATATATCCGTCCTCATTTACAAGAGCTGCCAAAGCCCCATATACATCTTCCGTCATATAGGCTGCATAATCATACAGGGAATATCCACCCATCCAGTCATTATCAATCGGAACGGACCATCCAAAGTAAACCTTAGCACCGTCCGGTGTCACATATTGTCCATCCTCACCGGCTGTAAGATCTGCAACGGCGAAGGTTCCTGCATCTGTCGCCAAAGAAATGTTTGCCTCACCGGCTTTATCGCTCTCATAATATGCTCTTGCGTTTGCGAGTCCTGTTCCTCCTGTATAGAACAGAGATGCACGGTAGTTCTTCATCTCAGGACTTAAAAACTGCTGTAAGGAGTATTCCACATCATCTACTGTAATCGGTGTTCCGTCCTGCCATACTGCATCATCCCGGATGCTGATCTTCCATGCGTATCCCTCTGTGGCATCAGCCGGTACCCCGTAGATTTCATTTCCTGCATATTCTGAGGTTACATCCACCGGAAACTCGGATGCCAGTTCACAGGTAATGTCATAGCCATCCTTGGTCTCGTTCATTACGAAGCCGTAGAACTCAGACATGGTATATCCGAGCAAATCCCATTCGGAAGAAATTTCCCAGTCGGTAGGGTTCCATGTGCTGACGCTGCTGTAGGTTGTATTGTAGGTGTACTCTTTTCCATCTACTGCAGAAGCACCTGTTTCCTCTGTTCCGGCAGAACCGGTCTTTTCGCTCTCTCCGCATCCGGCAGCAAGAGATGCCACCATACATCCGGCAAGAAGCACAGATATTACTTTCTTTCTCATCTTGATTCCTCCTCTATTTCTTTCGCATTATACTTTAACGCTTTAAATTATTAAAGACCTATATTGAAAAAAAGTCCGTAGGAACATCTTTGTTCAATAAATGAAAACAACTGTCTGCTTCCACGGACAACAAGATTGTATAAATTTTCCGAATGCTTGTCAATATTACTAACAGACCATTTTTTCATGTCTGTCATAACAAAACAGAATGGTGGCTATTTTTCTTTCAAATGAGCCGCAATCTTCCGCAACGTATCGCACTCAAAAGGATTTGGAAGCCCCGCTTCTTCCTGCAGCTTCTTAAAGTCCATGGTTCCGCTTTTTTTGCAGAAGGTGAGATAACTCTGCCATGCCGCATCCCCATCTTCCTTCATCATACACTGGTAGGAAAGCGCACAGACCTGTGCCAGCGCATAATCAATTGCGTAGAAGGGCCATTGAAAAATATGTGGTATTCTCTGCCAGCCGCATCCGTTTTTTAGATTCTCATCCTCTGCGTAATCCCGAAATGGCATATATTCCTTGTCTAAGCGCCGCCATAATGCGTTGCGCTCCTTTGGTGTCATATCCGGATTTTCAAAAACAAGCTGCTGGAATTCATCCTGTTCACACTCATAGGCAATCAGCTGCAATGCTTTCTCCAGATGCAGGGTCCGATAGTCCTCTGCCCGGTCCCCGAAGAAAAGCTCCATATATGGCGCGGTAAAAAATTCCATGGCCATTGCATGGGTTTCTGCCACCTCTGAATTTAGCCAGCTCTGCTCCCGTACCGGCTCATTCCGCTTGAGGTAGTACTGAAATGCATGCCCGCCCTCATGGGTCATGATATATGCATTTTCACTGGTTCCGTCAAAGTTTGCAAAAATAAAAGGTGCTCTGTAACGCTCTAAACTCATCATGTAACCGCCACCGCGTTTTCCATCCCGTATGTCCACATCATAAAGCTCGTTTTCTATCATAAAGTCAATGAATTCCGCAGTCTCCGGAGAGAGGCGATGGTACATTTCCTTTGTCGCTGCAAGACACGCCCGGGTATCTCCCAAAGGAACCGGATTTCCTTCCAAAAAGGAGATTCCGTTGTCATAGTAATACAGATGGTCCAGTCCAAGTCTCTCCTTCCGCTTCTCCTCTGCCTTGAGCAGCAACGGAACAATCTCCTGCTTTACCGCATCACGGAAGCTTCGGACATCCTCGGAGGTATATCCAATCCGGTTCATTCTGCAATATCCCAGCTCGACATAATTTGCAAAGCCCAGCTTTTTTGCTTGCTTAGTGCGGTTATGTACCAGTTTCTCGTATATATCCTCCAATTCAGCCCGCTGTTTTTCCCAGGAATTAGAGCATGCCAAGGCAGCTTCTTTTCTGGTTTCCCGCTCTTTTGCCTGAACATACTGTGTCATAAGGGAGCGCTTTACCCTTTTTCCCTTCCACTCAACCTCTGCGGTGGAAGTAATCTGATTATGTCTGGCAGTAAGTACATTTTCTTCCTGTGCCAGCTCTATGATAGATTCATGGAATCCCCGGACGGAATTTTCCAGAATAGCCATTGCCTGAGGACCTAGGATTTCTGCAGCAGCTTCCCGATGTTTTGAATCCAGCAGAATTTTGTTGAACTGATTCTCAAGCTCCGTCAGCATCGGTCCGATTTCATCATAATATTCCTGCTCTTTTGCATAAAAAGGATCATTGACATCCATGTCATGGCGTACATAGCACAGTTCCATATCTGTCATCTGTTCCTGCAATGCATATTTCTTCTGCAGAACACTTTTGATTCCCGCAACATCTGTCTTGTTTTGGCATTCCTCCACAAGCTCCAGATACTGCTTTTTTAGTGTTTCGTATGTGACCCTTTGATAAGGCATTTCGCTAAATTTCACGGGCACCTCCACTTCTCAAATAAAATTACATAGATTCTACGGTTTCCTTGATAATATCAAAGGCCCTGTCGCAATCAGCCTCGGTGATAATAAGCGGCGGAATCATTCGAATGGTATGTGCACCGATTGCAGTAATCAGAAGATGACGCTCCAGACAGCCATGCTTTACTTCTACACCGGAGATGCTGTCGTCAAATTCTACACCAACCAGAAGTCCCTGTCCACGCACTTCCTTTACATGGGGAAGGGTCTTTAACTTTTCGGTAAAATATTTTCCCATCTTTTCTGCATTCTCTGCCAGATTGCGGTCTAACAGTTCATTTACCTCAGCAAGTGCTGCCGCACAGCTTACCGGATGTCCGCCGAAGGTTGTTCCATGAGATCCCGGTGTAAATGCCTTTGCAACTTCTTCTGTGGCGCAGATTGCACCAATCGGCATACCGCCGCCAAGGGCTTTGGCCATGGATACAATATCCGGCTTGATGCCATAGTGCATGAAGGACATCACCTTTCCGGTTCTGCACCATCCTGTCTGTACCTCGTCAATTAACAGAAGCATGTCTTTTTCATCACAGAACTTGCGAAGTCCCTGCATGAACTCCATGGTTGCCGGATGTACGCCGCCCTCACCCTGTACCGGCTCAATCATGATTGCAATCGTGTTTTCCGTGCAGGCTGCCTTAAAGGCCTCAAGGTCATTGTATGGTGCATAGGAGAATCCATAGGTCATAGGTCCGAATCCCACCTGACATCCGTTGCCCGGCTGTCCTGTTGCAGACATAGCACCAAAGGTTCTTCCATGAAATCCCATTTTTGCTGTAACAATATGATATCTGTTCGGGCCGTATTTCTCAACTCCATATTTTCTTGCCATCTTAATCATGGCCTCGTTTGCCTCGGTACCGGAATTCTGGAAGAAAATCTTATCCATTCCGATTGTGGTACAAACCTTCTCTGCCAGAAGTGCCTGTGGAATGGTGTAGGGATAGTTGAAGGTGTGCATGATATCTCCCACCTGATCCTTTACCGCAGCAACAACTTTCTCATTGCAGTTTCCGGCAGAGTTTACGGCAATTCCTGCATAGAAATCCAGATATTCCTCGCCATTTTCATCATAGATATACTGATCTTTTGCCGTTTCCGCAAGAAAATCAAACCGTTCATAGGTTTCAATCATGTACTTGTTTACCTTGTCCTTGATGTCCTGGACCGTCAGTCCTGTGTCTTTTAATCTCATCTTTCTCCTCTTTTCTGCATGGCCTCATTTTTTCTTTTGGCAGAGCCTGCCATGCTACATCAGCTTTCTGCCATATTTCTTTATTGTAATAAGTCCTTCAAATATACGGAAAGCAACTGCATACTCTGCTCCGGCAGACTTCCTTCTCCATTTGCAAGGCACCAGTTATAGATCAAACCTCTCTCTAAAAGAGCATAGGATTCCGCAAGGCTTTCCGGAGGCTCATCACTTTTAAATTCTCCCATCTGCTGTCCCTCCCTGATAATCTGTGGAATAAGATGGTAGTAGAAGCGGTTTCTGTTCATGAGATTCTGCTGATTGACATCCATACTGACATAGATATGCCGAATCAGATTAAACGGAACTTCCTTTTCGATCAGGGAAAACAACTCCCTATTTAAATACAAAAGCTTCTCATAATGTGTTAGTCTTGGATTCATGGAAACCATAAGTTCTGCATATTTCTGGTCAAAAAAATCTCCCAGAGTTCCTGTCAGATCATCTTTTTCTTTAAAAATTTCATAAAACTGCTCTTTTGATATCTTAGCCTGTGTAATGATGTCCTCCACAGTTGTCTCCTCGTAGCCCTGTTTTCCGAACAATTTCCATGCCGCTCGGACAATTTTACTTCGATTGCTCTCCGGTTCTTCCTTCTTTTGGGAACCAAGCAAAAATCCGTATTCCAGCGGATCGTCCTCATCGAGAATCCATTCGTTGATTCCTGTGATATATGCACTTCCCGTAATCTGTGGGATAATTCCCGTTCCACCGTCAATCTCCACTTCTTTTACGACTTCTCCTTTAAACAGAGAGCCTGTAATGCTTTCATACACAAATTCCTCGTGCATTCCCAATTCTCCCCTGGCATAGAGCGCCGCAAGTTTTGCGCTCGTCCCTGTACCACACGGTGACCGGTCGGCCTGGGCGTCTCCGAAGATTACACAGTTCTTCATGTCCGCGTTTTCGTTTTCCGTATGACTGTAAAACTCCACCAGATCTACCGTGGAAATATCCAGATAGGGATGATGCACCTCCACGGTATCATTAATTTTTCTTCTGATCTCCATTCCCAGCTCTGTAATAGTCTCAATGTTTTCTATATCTAAAGAAAGGCCAATCTTTTCTGCGTTTACCAGTGCAAAGAAAGATCCTCCAAAAGAGATGTCATAACATATCGGTCCTCGTCCCGGAATCTCCACCACTTGATTTTCTTTATAGAGAAAGGCAGGAACATTTAAGATACTTACCTCTTTCGCTTTTTTGTTTACTACATGCACCTTTGTCCGAATGATTCCCGATGGTGCATCCAGTACTACTTCCGTGTAGGGTTCCTTTACCTCTACCATTCCTGTTTCCACGAGCATGGATGCTGTACCGATACTCCCATGTCCGCACATATTTAAACAGCCTCCACTATCCAGGAAGATTACTCCGACGTCTGCCTCCTCATGCACCGGCTCCGTCAGAAGGGCCCCAAACATATCCCGATGTCCGCGGGGCTCCAGCATCACCGCCTTTCTCAGAAAATCGTAGTGCTCCATCAGGTAATTTTTTTTCTCCATCATGGTTTTCCCCTCAAGTTTTGGAAATCCTTCATACACTATACGGGTAGGCTCCCCCATTGTGTGGGAATCGATGGTTTTTATTTTGTATGCATATGGTAATTCTTTTGGTTGAATATGCATCTCTTTATCCTTTCCTGACAAAATCAGAACCACCGGCTTAGCCGGTGGTTTGTTCACGCCCTATAAGGGCTCGT
>JBJENM010000043.1:0-17810 GCA_051880175.1 Agathobacter sp.
AGCACGCCGCCAGCGTTCATCCTGAGCCAGGATCAAACTCTCATGTTAAAAAGTTCAATCGGCCAGTCTAAACTGGCTATTCGTTCATTCAGACAAAATCTGAATTTACTGTTTTTAAAGGTTTTGATTTTCATCAAAAACGTTCGTCAAATCTTTAAAGATTTGCTTGAATCAATTCATTAGAATCTTTCAAGGTTGTTCACTATTCAGTTATCAAGGTTCTTTGTGCTGTCGTTTAAGCGACAACTTCTGTATCTTATCAAACGAACAATCGTCTGTCAAGAACTTTTTTATTTTTCTGCTTACTGTGAATCTCCAAATCAATGAGCTCACGGGTCAGCTTTGTTATAATATCACCCGATTTTTCTGTTGTCAACAATAATTTTCAAAAATCTTTCAACTTTTTTTCAAACCACAAAATATAGGGGTGCAAGCACTCTGCACCCCCAAGCATAATTCGCTTTCGGTTTTCTATAGAAAAGAAAACAATATTGTCAAAAGATAATTATTTTCATAAAGCCAGGTAAGAATTTCGGCTTCATATATGTAGGACAGCAGGAATTGCCCCCACGCGGTTCCGACGCAAAACGCGATCAATCCGAACAGCAGCCATACCAGCATCATTCCTTTTACAAAGCCGGCTCCTACTCCGAGCAATCGGTTCAATCCGTGAATGACCGGTATTTTGTCAACGATTTTTAAAACTTTTCCAATGAGATAGAAAACCAAAAGTGTTAAAACAATCGCCAGAAGGTAGGCCAATCCTTCTACTGCCAACTGCGCCACGCCTTCCGCCAGCCTTGTGTATGCCCCGGTATTTTCCAGCAGGTTATCTACTAAGACGACCGGAAGCTTTATTTCGGCATAAGGCAATTCACTGTTTTCGGTTGTAATATTGTCTTCTACATTGGGATCCAGCCAATCCCCGACGGATTCCTGCAATTGCCTTTCACAGTGTGCGGTAAGCTGCTGGGGTATATTTGTGTTTTCATTTAAAAAGTCAAGGACATACGGCGTCCCTCTTGATATGACCAAAAAAATCAGAAGCCATTCTACCAAACTATACGCTACCCGCAGGAAGCCTTTGGAATATCCCCAAACGATGTTTCCGGCAATCAGCGCTATTACTACTAACAATAACCAATTCATATCAGTCTAACCTCTTCCGTAGCTCCATCCATAATGAAAATATAGTTCGATCCTATTCCGCGATAAAGAATCTTATATATTTCCTCATCAAAAGTATATGAGAATTTTTTTACACTATGAATCGTATAAATTTCACATTCGTATTTGCTTGTCAGACATACCTCATGATTCGACAAAAATTCGATATTCTCATAAGGCATATCCGTATCCGTTTCCATGACACGATTTCCCCTCATATCATATATCGTAATATGCTTCGAGTTTGCTTCATCATGGTTACTTTGTGTGATTCCGATATATTTCTCATCATAGAAGACGCTTTCCATCTCTCCTTCTATAAATATCTCTTTTGATATTTCCGGTTTCTGGGCACCGCCAAATACAATGATCTCCTTATCCCCAAACGCAAGCATCCTCTCATCCGATACATATTCGATCAGTGGAATAAATACATCGGAGTAGGAATAGGTTCCAACATTATTATTGATTTCATTCTGGCCCACAGACCCGAAGTTGTAAAAGGCAATGGTGGATTTCATATTCCCGTCTGCCACATCCACCATGTCCACCGCCAGCTTCTGTGCATCATAAGAGAAAGCGATATCTATGGGAAATCCTCCCTGATTTCCGTAAAAGGCACCGCTTGCCAATTCCTTTCCTTTTCGATCATAGAGCTTCACATAGGAAACCGTCCCCTCCTTTAGAAGTACGGCAATCGTTCCCTGTCTTGCGACACAAACCTTTCGAATCGGCATGGTTGTCTCTATTTCCCGTTGCACACCGCTGTCGCTGATGATAAAAATGTCTGTTCCGCCCATATCGTAAATGGCCATATAGTTTTCGCATTTACTCATACGGGGTGTATTCATTTCAAAGGACTGGTTCCAGATTAGTTCATTTTCCCCATCCATGTATACAATTCCATCATTGCTGTATTTTACAATGTTTCCGCAGAATTCTTCGAATCTGGATGCCTCGCTGTCCGTCCTTTCCACGCTGCTTGTCACCTCGTAGTCCTCGTACACGCGAAGTGCTTCCCACAATCCAAAGGCAATCAGCATGACCGCAAAAATGCCAACGACCCATACAACCCGCCAGAATATACCTCTGCGGTGGTCACGTATTTTCTCATCTAATTCCTCCAGATCCGTCTCCACGGTCTTAAATCCTTCATGATTTGTTTTTGCCACTAATAATTCCTTCCATCTTCCGTAGTTATTGTCTGTTTATTATAACACGTTCCAATTTACCGGGGCAATATGATTTCTGGCACTCCTGCTGTTGGAGCTGCGCTTTCAAAAAAGGTCTCGATCATCCGCTCAATTCCCGGAAGCTGTATCCGGTTCTGATAGATTCCGGTTCCGATAATCCCAACCAACAGTAAAACAGCTACTGCCACTGCTACTCCGCTGATTTTTTCCTTTGGCTCTTCCTTTTTTGCGTTTGCCAGAAGTTCTCTGTATCTGGGCCTTGCATTCTCGATTTCTATGGACACTTCTGATGTTGTATCCTTATCCTCTTTTTCAAACTCTTCTATATTTAAAATTCTTGGTCTATCGCTGTAATATATGTAAAATCCGCCTCTTTGCACCAGATGGTTATTCCTCATCTGATAAAAATACTCTTCCTGCTCAAGGGAGTCCATCAAAAGGAGCATTTGATGCATTCCGCCAAACTGTTCTCTGTGAATAGCCTCAAGCTCCGCCGTCAGCCTCGGGGTAAAGCCTTTGATATCCATTCCCCAGCCTACGATGACCTCGTTTTCAAACTCGCGCTTTATTTCTCCAAATACTTCATTCCACACATGATTGTTCCATATTGGGATGTTTCCGTCAAACGCAATTTCCCTGGCCGGAATGATTCCGTCAATAAACGTAGCATAGTTTTCCTCTTGTCTTCTTGTATGCCCCATCAAAACAAACACGGATTTTTCCTGATATTCCTTTGCGTGCATCTGCTCATACACACCTGATTCTATGTAGATTTTGTTATTGCTTTCCGGTCGGCCGATCTGCTGGATATCCTTTAGCTTTTTGTCTTCATCCAATAAAATATCAATCATCTTCACCACTCCTTCTATAAGAGGACGATATCAGAATGAAAATGTAATATTTTGCAAAAACAGGACAATAACAGCTGCAAAAGAAAAATCCCATTTCAGATTTGTGTTCCGTAAAATGAATTTTGCTATTTGAATCAGAACGTTTAAAAAGCGTCGGCACTTAATGAGCAATTTATTGCGAATTTAGTACCGTTACGCTTTTTACAAACGAGAGTGGGTTCTGATTCAAATATGCAAATTCATTTAGAAACACGTATCTGAAATGGGATTTTTAGTGTTACTTTCTATTGCTTATTTTACAAAATTTTTTACTTTCTTGTAGATACCTTCTGCATCAAGCTCATATTTGTGAAGAAGCTCCAGTGCAGGACCTGACTCGCCGAAGCGGTCTTCTACACCGATGCGGAGTACCTTTGTGGGAGCTTCCTCGCAAAGCACCTCACATACTGCGCTTCCCAGTCCACCGATAATAGAATGTTCCTCTACCGTTACTACCTTTCCGGTCTTCTTTGCAGAGGCAATGACAAGCTCTCTGTCAATTGGCTTAATGGTATGGATGTTGATAATTTCTGCATCGATTCCGTCTGCTGCAAGCATTTTTTCTGCTTCCATCGTCTCTTTTACTTCCAGCCCGGTGGCAAAAATAGTTACATCCTTTCCTTCTTTTAAGACAACGCCCTTTCCAATCTCAAATTTATAATCCGGCACATCGTTAATGACCGGTACTGCCAATCGTCCGAATCGAAGATAAACCGGTCCCACGTGTTCATATGCAGCCTTAACTGCAGCTCTTGCCTCCACATCATCTGCCGGATTGATTACTACCATTCCCGGGATTTCACGCATCAGTGCGATATCCTCTAAACACTGATGGGATGCTCCATCCTCTCCAACGGAGATTCCTGCATGTGTGGCACCGATTTTTACATTCAGATGCGGATATCCGATTGCATTACGAACCTGCTCATAGGCACGTCCTGCCGCAAACATTGCAAAGGTACTTACAAATGGAACCTTTCCACAGGTAGCAAGGCCGGCTGCAATACCGGTCATATTTGCTTCTGCTATACCGCAGTCCCAATGACGCTTAGGAAACGCTTTCTTAAATACGCCTGTTTTTGTAGCAGCCGCAAGATCAGCATCCAATACGATCAGATTTTCGTGCTCCTGTCCCAGCTCTACCAATGCAGCGCCATAACTATCTCTGGTTGCAACCTTCTTTACTTCTGACATAATGCTTCACCTGCTTTCGTTAATTCTTCCATTGCCTGCTCATACTGCTCGTCATTTGGAGCTTTTCCATGCCAGTCAACACTGTTCTCCATATAGGAGACGCCCTTGCCCTTTAAGGTCTTTGCAATAATTGCCGTAGGCTGCCCCTTCGTCTGTCTTGCCTCTTTGAAGGCAGCGCGAAGCTCATCAAAATCATTTCCGTTTATGTTGATCACATGGAAATTAAATGCCTCGAATTTCTTATCAATTGGGTATGGTGAACAAACCTCTGTGATTGGTCCGTCAATCTGGAGGTTGTTATTGTCAACGATTACTACAAGATTGTCCAATTTGCGGTGTCCTGCCCACATAGCAGCCTCCCAAATCTGTCCTTCCTCAATCTCGCCGTCACCGGTAAGTGCATAAACACGGTAATCCTTGTTATCGAATTTTCCTGCAGCAGCCATTCCCACAGCAACAGATACGCCTTGTCCGAGGGATCCACTTGACATATCAACACCCGGAATATGCTTCATATCCGGATGTCCCTGTAAATAGGAACCGGTATGACGAAGTGTTTTTAAATCCTCTTTCGGGAAAAATCCCCTTTCTGCAAGTGTAGAATAAAGTCCCGGCGCAACATGTCCCTTTGAAAGCACAAAGCGATCACGGTCCTCCATCTTTGGATTCTTCGGATCAATATTCATCTCCTCAAAATACAGATATGTAAAAATATCTGCTGCAGACAATGATCCTCCCGGATGTCCGCACTTTGCGCTGTGGACAGCAGTAACGATCCCTTTCCGGATCTCATTGGCTGTCTTTTCCAACTCTAAATTGTTCATAGTTCCTCCTTATATATAAAATATTTTAACCTGCATAAAATTACTTGTTTTAATAAAGAATTGCAGTTGTTACCATTGCGTATATTTGTTCAAAATTATATATCCATACTCTTTATCCAAATCTTCCTGCACGATATAAACACGAACTATGGTCTGGTCATCTGTATCCACTAATACTGTCACATAATACAAACCTTCCGCAATTTCCCATATCTCTACAGAATCTTCTTTTACAGGCTGTCCTATTCCATCGGCCTCTGCACGATACAGTTTCCCATCTAATTCCAAAAAGGTTTGTGTATCCTCTACATACCATGGCGTAAAAACACTGGAAACATAATTATCGGAATAATAATTCCTTGCCATGCTTTCATATTCTGACCATGAAGATTCACCTACCAAAAGATACAGACCTTCGTTATATTCTATTTCTTCCGCATTTTCATCCGGCCACTCTGTATCCATCTTAATAATAAATTGATTCTCATTGATAATAAGTTCCTCTATCTTATCCGTTACTTGTGCATCATCAATGACATTCTCAAAACAAAGCGCTGCCGCATCTTTCATCTTGGCAGCTATATCTGCTTCTGTTGTAGGATTTGGAGTTTCATTCTCTGATACGATTTCGGAAGTATCATTTTCCTCTGCAACATTATTATCCGTTATCTGATCTGTATTACTCGCGCAGCCCGAAAATAACAATGACATTAGAATGATTCCATATGTAAGCAATAATTTCTTCATACTATTTCCCCTTCCGTATTTCGTTTATATCTCGATTCTTCCCTCAAGGGCACGAAGCAGGGTTACCTCATCAATATACTCCAAATCTCCGCCTACCGGTACTCCGCTGGCAATTCTCGTTACCTTTATTCCGGTGGGCTTGATCAGTTTGCTGATATACATTGCTGTAGTCTCACCCTCAAGACTGGAATTTGTCGCGATAATGACCTCGTCGACATCCGCTTCCAGCCGACGCATGAGTTCTTTTAGTTTGATATCATTTGGCCCGATTCCAAGCATCGGGGAGATAGCCCCGTGAAGGACATGATAGACTCCGTTATACTTCTGGGTCTTTTCATAGGCTACCAGATCTCTCGTATTCTCCACCACCATGATGGTTTTATGATCCCGGCCCTCATCCCTGCAGATCGGACACAACTCCTGATCCGTCAAGGTGTAGCAGCACTTGCAGTATTTCACGTTCTTTTTTGCATTAATAATCGCAGAGGACAGAGCTTCCACCTGTTCCTCGGGCATATTAATCACATGAAAGGCCAGACGCTGTGCAGATTTTGCACCGATTCCGGGAAGTGCGGAAAATTCCTCTATAAGCTTGGATATCTCATTGCTGTAATATTCCATGGATTAGAACAGTCCTCCGCCAAGACCTCCGGTGATCTTTGACATGGAAGCCTGGGAAGCCTCCTCAACCTTACGAAGAGCCTCATTTGTTGCAGCAACAATCAGATCCTCTAACATCTCAATGTCTTCCGGATCTACCACTTCCTCTGCAAGCTTTACCTTTAAAACTTCTCTTTTTCCTGAAACCGTAACCTCTACTGCGCCACCGCCTGCCGTAGCGGTAACCTCCTGCTCTTCAAGTGCTTTCTGGGCTTCCTCCATCTGCTTCTGCATTCTCTGAGCCTGTTTCATAAGATTGTTCATGTTTCCCGGCATTCCACCCGGAAATCCACCTCTTTTTGCCATTTTGGCATCCTCCTGTACTATATACTGTTATTCGTCAAAATTTTCTTCTTCTATATCAAAGGAAATCAGATCCCTAAGGTCAGGGAACGCATCCGATGCCCTCTGGCTGGACTCATTTTTATGCAAAGTGATTTCGATTTCTTTGCCCGCCCGTTTTGCCAGGATCTCCTTTAATGTTGTAACACAATCTGCCTTATTTTCATACAAAAATTCATAAGCATTTACATCATCAAATACAAGGAGCAGTTCCCCGTTGTTTCCAAGAGACGGAACCGCCTTGTTCAGATAGGTTTTTGTAATGCCGCCGATCTCGGAAATGATGGACTTCCATCCCCGGACCACATTCTGGATGTCCTCGGGAATTGCCTTGGGAAGCGGCGCTTTCGGGGCCGGTTCTGTGCCTTCTGTTTTCCCTGCTCCCTGCTGTGCCACCATCTGAACCGGAACACCCTTTTCCATTTTGCGCTCCAAAACCTCCAAGCGGTCTACGATTGCGGAATAGTCTTTTTCCATCTGCGGCTTGCACAGCTTGATTAAGGCAATCTCAATTAAGATTCGCTTCTGGGATGCGAAACGAATCTGATTTCCCAGTTCTGAGAAAATGCGGATATATCGAATCAGCACCTCCGGCTTTATCATTTGCGCTTCTTCCCGCAAAGCCACTAAATTATCTGCGGATATGTCCAGAACATCCTCCATGTCATCTGAGCTTTGTAAAAGAAGCAGATTTCTCATATACCAGGTAAAATCGTTGACCATCTGGCCAAGCTCCCGGCCTTCGTTTACCAGGTCATCTACGGTGCTGATTGCGCCGGTTATGTTTTCCTCGATAATCTGACGGAGCAGCTTGGAAAAAATTTCTGTATCTACCGCTCCCAACACCTCAAGCACATTCTCATAGGTAAGTGTCTCTCCGAGATGAAAAGCGATACACTGATCCAGAAGACTTAGGGCATCTCGCATGGAGCCGTCCCCTGCCTTTGCGACATAACGGATTGCCCTCTCCTCCACATCGACATGCTCCTCTTTCATCAGCTCTGAAAGACGGTCTGCAATGGTATCAATGGAAATTCTGTGGAAATCATAACGCTGGCATCTGGACAGAATCGTAATCGGAATCTTATGGGCTTCCGTGGTTGCCAATATAAAAATAACATAGGCAGGCGGCTCCTCCAAGGTCTTTAAAAGTGCATTGAAGGCCCCGGCGGACAGCATATGTACCTCGTCGATAATATAGACCTTATACTTGCCCTCGGTTGGCCGGTATGCAACCTCTTCCCGAATCTGCCGGATGTTGTCTACACCATTGTTGGATGCAGCATCGATTTCAATCACATTCATAGAGGCACCTGCCGAGATTGCCTGACAGGTCGGGCACTCTCCACAGGGGCTTCCGTCTACCGGATGTTCACAGTTCACTGCTTTTGCAAATATCTTTGCCACAGTAGTCTTTCCGGTTCCTCTTGTCCCGCAAAACAAATAAGCATGTCCGATACGATCTGCCTTTATCTGATTCTTTAAAGTTGTAACAATATGCTCCTGCCCTTTTACATCTTCAAATTCCTGAGGCCGGAACTTTCGGTATAATGCCGTATATGACATGCTTATTCCCTGCTTTCAAAAAATATATCTTAATCGCCGAAGCAGATTCCCGTTCTCTTTGCTTCTTTGATCATCTGGCTTTCCGGATCAACCATTTTTAATTTTCCCGCTACATCACCAAGGGGAACTCTCTTTGTCTTATCATTTACCATAGCGATCATATAGCCATAATCCTCGTCCATAATCGCCTTTGCCGCAGCAGCTCCAAGTCTGGTACAAAGCACGCGGTCGTATGGGCAAGGGCTTCCGCCACGCTGGGTATGCCCCGGAACAGTTACACGCACCTCTGTTCCCAGCTTTTCTCCGATGCGGTCTGCAATCTCATAGGAAACGGACGGATACTTTTTCTCTGCAACCTTTTCCTTGTACTCTTTCTTGGAAAGTGCAGCATCCTCTTTTGAAATTGCGCCCTCCGCTACTGCAAGAATCGTAAAGCCTTTTCCGGCCTTTGTCCGCCTTTGAATTGCTTCTATTACTTTATCAATATCATATGGAATTTCCGGAAGAAGGATGATATCTGCTCCACCTGCAATTCCTGCATAAAGTGTCAGCCAGCCAACCTTGTGTCCCATAACCTCCACAATAAATACCCGGTTGTGGGAAGCTGCTGTTGTATGAATGCAGTCAATGGCATCGGTGGCAATATTGATTGCACTCTGGAAACCAAAGGTAACATCCGTTCCGTAGATATCATTGTCGATAGTCTTTGGCAGATGAATGATATTTAATCCCTCTTCGCGAAGAAGATTCGCTGTCTTCTGCGTGCCGTTTCCACCTAAAATTACAAGGCAGTCCAGGTTTAATTTATAATAGTTCTGCTTCATGGCTTCTACTTT
This sequence comes from Agathobacter sp., assembly GCA_051880175.1. GTDB lineage: Bacteria > Bacillota > Clostridia > Lachnospirales > Lachnospiraceae > Roseburia. The sequence goes on from JBJENM010000043.1 coordinate 9,420, forward strand.
ATCCAGTCCGTTTTCATCCGGTACACGCATCATTTTGAATGGCTGGCGGGAAGATCCTAAAATGGTACCTCCCTTTGTCAGGATTCCTGAAAAATCCTTGGAGGTCAAAAGGCGATAATTGCCATAAATCAATCCTTTATATCCGTTTTCAAAACCATAGACCTCAAGTTCCTCCAAATTGGTGGAAAGCCCTTTTACGACACCCCGCATAGCTGCATTCAGCGCCTGACAATCTCCGCCGCTTGTTAACATACCAATTCTCTTCATACCCGTCTTCCTTTCTCTATATTGTTTTTCCCGATTATTTTTTCATAAAAAAATAATTGTATTCACAGATGCTTTCATTATAATATAATTTTCCCATAAGAACAACAAAAAATCCGCTGTGGAAACGATACATTTCCGCAGCGGATTTTACATGTTACATATTTCGTGAAATATCCAGACATTTTTCCATTGCCTCGATAACTGCACTTCGAAAACCTTTTTCCTCCAGTACACGAACCGCCTGAATTGTTGTTCCTGCCGGCGAGCAGACCATATCCTTAAGCTCCCCCGGATGTTTTCCGGTATCCAGTACCATTTTTGCACTTCCCAGCACTGCCTGTGCAGCAAATTTGTATGCCTGTTCCCTCTTCATTCCTCCTGCTACCGCAGCGTCGGCCATAGCCTCAATAAAGAGAAACACATATGCCGGTGAGCTTCCGCTTACCGCAGTCACTACGTCCATCAGGTTCTCTGCCACAACCTCTGTTTTTGAGAATCCTTCGCAGATATCCCGCAGAAGATTCATTTCCTCTTCTGTGACATCGTCATTTGCACACATTCCCATCATTCCCTCTTTTACCATGGATGGGGTATTCGGCATGGTCCGAACCAGTTTTACTTCTTTTCCAAACTTTTCCTTTAACCATGCAAGTGTTTTTCCGGGTGCCATAGATACAATGATCTGCTTCGTAGAAACAGCCTCTTTGATCTGCTCTATCACAGCCTCATAAAACTGCGGCTTTACCGCCAGAAAAAGAATATCCGCAAAGGCTGCAACTTCAGAGTTGTCCAGGGTGGCTTTCACTCCGTAAGCTGCCTTCTTGTTTTCCATGGAGGCCTGTGATTTCGTTGAAATCATCATATTTTCTTTTTTGCACTTTCCGGAATCCAGGATTCCGCAGACCATAGCCTTTCCCATGTTGCCACAGCCGATAAAGCCGATTTTCTTATCCATTTTTGTCCTCTCCTTCTAGTTGCTATTGCCGCGCTCTCCCCCGTTTTTGTTTCGATTTCGGTTGCGATTTCGATTCCGGTTTCTGTTATGGTGCTTTTCGCCCTCTCGCTTTTCCCGGTCGAGGAGGGTTCCATTCTCCTCTGTCTCCGAACGTTTTCCATTTTTTCTTTCCGGATTTTTCTTATCCGAATGACGGGGTTCCTGCTGCTGACGCTTCTTATCGCTTTCTTTTTCACTTTCCGTAAGGATTTCTCTTTGAATCCGCTCTTTTTTTCGTCCTATGTACACATTCCATTTTGTGTAGGATTCCTGCGCATTTTTCGATTTAAATACTACAGTTTTTTCCTCCCCCACAATATCAAAAATGGTGTACCAGCCATGGTCATATTGAAACTCAGCCGTTTTTCCATCCAGTTCCTTATTTCCAAGCACAAAGGTCTTAATGATTTCTTTCTGCTGATTTTGATTCTGGTTTCCCATATTAGTTCCTCCTGCCATGCAGCACAAAATCTACTGCATCCTTCAGTTTTTGATCTTTTTCCAGGTCAATATCTGGGTCCTGCTCCATTTTCTTTGCTTCTTCTTCCGTAAATAACTCGCGAAGTGCCATCTGATGATTCTCCACCGGAATATAGGATACCTCTTCCTTTGCAAACACCGGTCGAAGTACATAATAGGCTGCCTGTCCTTTTTGAACGGAAAGCTGGGTTATGTTTTCTACCAGACACACGCCAAGGGTTTCACTATATATATACTGTTTCTTCTGGAACATGTATTGCCTCCGTCTACTGCGTTACTCTTAAGCATTTTCGATTTCTATATTATCACAAGAAAAAGGCTGAAACAAGAAAAAGCTGCTATGCCATATACCGGCACAGCAGCTCCTCCAATTTATCTGTTGACGAATCTTTTAAAATGCGAACCTGAATCGGTTTCGTAAGATCCAGGCTGAAGATTCCAAGCAGGGACTTTGCGTCCACCTCCTGACGTCCTGAGATCAGATCGGCTTCCGCCTCATTGTTCTCTATCAGCTTTACAAATTCTTTTACTTTTTCCACAGAATCAAGTCGAATATACATGTTATGAACCACTCCTTATAAAAACACTACCTTTTCAATATATTCGCTGTGTGGTAAATATTTCCATATTTTTTGTCGATGGATTAATCTTTAAAAAGATCTGTAGAATAATAGCGGTCTCCGCTGTCCGGAAGAAGCGCTACAATCGTCTTTCCTTTTGATTCCGGTCTCTTAGCAATTTCGATTGCTGCGGCAAGAGCTGCTCCGGAAGAAATTCCAACCTGTATACCCTCTGACTTTGCTATTACCTTTCCATACTCAAAGGCATCCTCGTTGGCTATAGCTATGATTTCATCATATATGGTGGTATTTAACACCTCCGGAACAAATCCTGCTCCGATTCCCTGAATCTTATGGGCACCTGCCACGCCGGTGGAAAGAACTGCTGAAGATTCCGGCTCAACTGCCACGATCTTCACATCTGCCTTTTTGCTCTTTAAGTACTCACCAACTCCGGTAACGGTTCCGCCGGTTCCAACTCCTGCAACAAATACATCCACCTCTCCATCTGTATCCTCCCAGATTTCCGGTCCCGTGGTGGTTCTGTGGGCATATGGATTAGCAGGATTTACAAACTGTCCTGCTATAATACTTCCCGGAATCTGCTCATGCAGCTCCTCTGCCTTTGCAATGGCCCCTTTCATTCCCTTGGTTCCGTCGGAAAGTACAAGCTCTGCGCCATATGCCTTGATAATATTTCTCCGCTCAACGCTCATGGTCTCCGGAAGAACAATAATCAAACGATAGCCCTTTGCTGCTGCAATGGATGCAAGACCGATTCCTGTATTTCCTGAGGTTGGCTCAATGATGGTTCCTCCCGGCTGTAACACGCCGTCTGCTTCTGCCTGTTCGATAATTGCCTTTGCTACACGATCCTTTACCGATCCGGCAGGATTAAAATACTCCAGCTTTAGCAAAAGTCTTGCCTCCAAGTCGTACTTCTTTTCAATGTTGGAAGCCTCCAAAAGAGGTGTCTTTCCGATTAATTCCGTTGCACTCTTATAAATCTTTCCCATGTTCTATGTCCTCCGTTTTCCATTTATGTTTTAATTCATTGTTATCCTACTGTTTTTGTAGGAATTAGTTGTTGGAAATAATATACATCTGTCCTGAACATATGTCAACTACTTTTTTAATTTTTTCCCTTTTTACTTTTGTGTGTCTGAATGAATTTTGCTATTTGAATCAGAACGTTTAAAAAGCGTCGGCACTTAATGAGCAATTTATTGCGAATTTAGTACCGCTACGCTTTTTACGAACGAGAGTGGGTTCTGATTCAAATATGCAAATTCATTCAGACACACAATTGTCAACTGGGAGCATTTTTTCTATCGTGCCTCCGCAAAGAATGTGATCCCCATCATAAAATACGGCTGCCTGACCGGGTGTCATGGCCCGCTGAGGCTCATCAAAGGTGCATTTTAGCATTCCGTTTTCCAGAGCTTCTATTTTACAGGGAGCGCCTTTATGGGAATAGCGTACCTTTCCGATTGCTTCCGTCACGCCCTCTAATTCTTCAACTGCCATATAATTTATGTTGCTGACATAACAGGTATTCGTAAACAGGCTTTCGGACTTACAAAGTACCACTTCATTGGTATCCATCCTTAACTCTTTTACAAAAAGCGGTGTCTCGGCCGTAATTCCAAGTCCTTTTCTCTGCCCGATGGTATAATGTATGATTCCCTTATGGGTTCCCAGTATGCGGCCTTCTTCGTCCACAAAGTTTCCCGGCACACTCTCCTTTTTGGTTTCCCTTGCAATAAATCCGGCATAGTCATGATCCGGTACAAAGCAAATATCCTGACTGTCCTGTTTGTGGGCTACCGGCAGTCCTGCTTCCTGGGCAATTTCCCGAATTTTGGATTTTTCATATGCCCCCACCGGCATCAGCGTATGGGAGAGCTGGGACTGGGTAAGATTGTACAGCGCGTATGTCTGATCCTTTGCTGCCGTCACAGAATTTCGGATGGAAAACCTTCCATTGGGAAGCTGCTCGATTCTGGCATAATGTCCGGTAGCAATATAGGAGGCTCCGATCTCCAGGGAGCGCTGTAACAGAGATTCCCATTTGACATAGCGGTTGCAGGCAATACAAGGGTTCGGTGTGTATCCCCTCTCGTACTCCGAAATAAAGTAATCAATGACGCTATGCTTGAAATCTGCTTTAAAGTTCATAACATAATGGGGAATCCCCAGCACCTGGGCAACCCGTCTGGCATCATCTACCGCAGACAGTCCGCAGCATCCGCCTTCCTCGGCCTGTTCAAATACATCCTGATCCTGCCAGATCTGCATGGTGACACCAATCACCTCATACCCTTGTTCCTTCAGCAGATATGCTGCAACGGAGGAATCCACTCCTCCGGACATTCCGACTACCACTTTTTCTTTCATACTTAATAAAAATGCGCCATAGGTATTCCTATGGCGCACATATCCTTTCTAATACTCCTCTGACGGATCTTCTTCTTTCTCACTGATATCATTTACCGGTTTTTCCAGTCCCTCAATGGTAAGATGGTTCTTCTCGGCATAATCCCACAGCGCCGCATGGATTGCCTCCTCCGCCAACAAAGAACAGTGTACCTTTACCGGCGGCAGTCCGTCAAGTGCTTCCATAACGGCTTTATTGGTAACCTGTAATGCCTCCTGTACGGTTTTTCCTTTTACAAGCTCGGTAGCCATTGAGCTTGTGGCAACTGCTGCCCCGCAGCCAAAGGTTTTAAACTTTGCCTCCTGAATGATGCCGTTTTCATCGATATCCAGGTACATTCGCATGATATCGCCACATTTTGCATTTCCAACGGTTCCTACCCCGCTGGGGTTTTCGATTTCTCCTACATTTCTTGGATTATTAAAATGGTCCATGACCTTTTCGCTGTATGCCATAGTTATTGATTTCCTTTCTGCTGTTTTTTCACAAAATCCTCATATAATGGGGACATGCTACGTAACCGCGCAATAATTTTTTTTAATTTATCAACTGTATAATCGATATCTTCCTTTGTGGTCTCCTCGGATATGGTAAGCCGAAGTGAACCATGTGCGATTTCATGAGGAAGTCCGATGGCTAAAAGCACATGAGACGGATCTAATGATCCTGACGTACATGCTGAGCCGCTGCTTCCATAAATGCCATTCTGGTCTAGCAGAATCAACATGGATTCTCCCTCAATAAAACGGAAGCAGAAGTTTGCGTTGTTCGGAAGACGCCTTGTCCGGTCTCCGTTTAATCTGCTGTATGGAATTTCAGAAAGCACACGGTCGATCAGATAATCCCGAAGCTCTATCTCATACTTATTCCGTTCCTCCATCTTTTCGGTAGACAACTCTGTTGCCTTAGCCATTCCCACGATTCCGGGAACGTTATGGGTTCCGGCGCGGCGTGAGCGCTCCTGGGCTCCTCCGTGGATAAAGGAGCGAATCTTTACTCCTTTACGGATATACAGAATTCCGATTCCTTTTGGACCGTTAATCTTGTGTCCGCTTGCGCTTAACATATCAATGTTCATCTCGTCCACATTGAGCGGTATATGGGCAAAAGCCTGTACCGCATCTGTATGGAATAACACGCCGTGCTCATGGGCAATTTTTCCAATCTCTCTTAAAGGTTCAATGGTTCCAATCTCATTGTTGGCAGCCATGATGGAAATTAAAATGGTATCCGGACGGATGGCTTTCTCCAACTGTTCTAAATCAATCAGGCCGTTTTCATCAACATCCAGATATGTTATTTCATATCCCTGCTTTTCCAGCCACTGCGCCGTATGAAGAATTGCGTGATGTTCAATCTTACTTGTAATAATGTGCTTTCCCTTTGCTGCATAAGCCTCTGCTGTGGCTTTAAGCGCCCAGTTGTCAGACTCGCTTCCGCCTCCGGTAAAATATATTTCTTCCGTGGTTGCCCCGATGGATTTTGCAATGGTTTCTCTTGCATGATCCACCGCGTTCTTAGCGCTCTGGGCAAATCCATATATTGCAGAGGGATTTCCGTATTCCTCTGTAAAAAACGGAGTCATCTCCGCAAAAACTTCCGGATGTACTCTGGTTGTTGCTGCATTATCCAAATAAATCATTCTGTTACTCATGGTAAATCTATTCCTTCTTTCTTTTGTGATTTTTTAAATCACATATTGTCCATTCTTTTCATTTTGCCAGTCTACTAAGTCCTGCAGTGTGATATTATCCACTACACTATTGATGGCATCGTTAATTTTGCGGTATACAATGGAAGTCACGCAGGCATCTGCTCTGTCACAGTTTATGGCATCCTCCTCCACGCACGCCACCGGTGCAAGGCTTCCCTCGGTAAGACGAAGAATCATGCCTACCGTATATTCCTTGGCATCCCTGCGAAGCTGGTATCCGCCCTGGGCCCCCCGCACACTGCTAACATATCCCGCTTTGTTCAGTACAGAAATAATCTGTTCCAAATATTTATCTGAAATTCCCTGACGCTTTGCCACATCCTTCAGGCTTACCGGAAGTCCGGTATTATTTGCCGCCAGATCTGTCATCAAACGAAGTGCATATCTTCCTTTTGTAGAAATTTTCATATTGACCGCTTCTCCTTTTTTTATTTTATACAATTCCTAGTAAAATACTATACATTGTTAATTCCTACTTGTCAACAGGGAATTGTAATTTGCATATAAATTCCCTCGTTTTTCCCCTTATATATGTAAATCCTTGATCTTTACTTCTTGTCTGAGGGACAAGAAAATGACCTAAATAGAGTTTTCTGAAAAAAGGTCAATGAAATTGGCTGATGATGATGACCTAAATTGAATTTTCTTGAAAGAGAGTCAATGGAATTGGCTTGTGGAGATGACCTAAATTAGATTTTCTTGAAATAGAGTCAACGTATTTGGCTTGTGGAGATGACCTAAACTGGATGTTCTTGAAATAGAGTCAATGGAATTGGCTTGTGGAGATGACCTAAATCAGATTTTCTTGAAATAGAGTCAATGAAATTGGCTGATGCGGATGACCTAGATTGAATTTGTCCGAAAAAGAGTCAATAGAATGGTTGAGTGTTGTATATTACTTAATGCTCCTTGTACATTTGTACCATTTTAAGCAATCTAAAGATAAGAAATCCAATTAATACGCCAATTGTGTTTAAAATCACATCATCTATATCAGTACTTCGACCTACAAACATCTGAATAAATTCAACTAATGCACTTACCCCAATGCCCAAGTAAACGATTTTCTTAACATTATTAAATTTTCCCCACAACAAGGGTACAAAAAATCCTAAAGGTAAAAACAACAGTAGATTAGCCATAAGGTTCAGCATTGAAACACTTGCAATATCTTCCTGCGCAACTACACTATTATTATCACACAACTGTTCTATTATTGATTTTAATGGAATTAAATTCACGGAAGCAAGATTATTTGTCCAAAATACATCTAAAAAAGGCTTTCCTGTTGTGCTATCAATTCCACAATTCCAATGAGGCATTATTGTCTGAGATGCTAAGCCAAAACAATATGCTGTAAACACACAAAGAATAAATTCATTTTTTATCAATATCTTTGCTTTTTTCTTGTTTAAAAAAACAATTCGAATTATAAGGCACAGTACAAATCCTATAAAACAGAATGGCAACATTTTAAAGATATACTGAAAAATTAATTGCATGATAGATCCTCCATTTAAGCAAATATAGGACTCTTGCCCATATACTTCGTTTATATAAATTCCGATTTTTTACTCTCCGGTTATTAGAGAGTACCTTTTCCATATTTAAAATAACAGATCATCTCATTGGTAAGACTGGTATCGTCATATTCCACTTCGATGTCGTCTCTCTCTACCCATTCCGCAACGGAGAGCTCTCCGGGGTCCATGGTAATCTCTGTACTTCCCTCCACCTCACAAAAGTATCCTGCCAGAATATCATCTGCGAAAGCCCAGGGCTGGGACTTATAATATCGAATGTTTTTTACCGTAAGTCCGGTTTCTTCCAACACTTCCCTTGCAACGGTTTCCTCAAAGCTTTCTCCGATTTCCGTAAAGCCGGCCACCAGGGCATAATTCGTATAGGCTCTTCCCCTGTACTTTGTAAGAAGGAGCCT
>JBJENM010000044.1:0-17653 GCA_051880175.1 Agathobacter sp.
CCGTACTTCTTACGCTCTTTCATACGTGGATCTCTTGTTAAGAATCCTGCCTTCTTAAGAGCTGGTCTTAAATCTTCATCTACCTGAAGAAGTGCACGAGCGATACCATGACGGATAGCTCCTGCCTGTCCTGAATATCCGCCGCCCTTTACGTTAACGATAACATCGAACTTATCTGTGTTCTCTGTTAATACTAATGGCTGACGAACGATAACCTTTAAAGTCTCAAGACCTAAATACTCATCGATATCTCTTTTATTAATTGTAATCTTACCTGTTCCTGGTACTAAGTATACTCTGGCAACAGATGATTTTCTTCTACCGGTTCCGTAATATTTTGTAGTAGCCAATGTTCTTTACCTCCTATTAAAATGTAAGCTCTTCAGGCTTCTGAGCTGCATGCTTGTGATCTGGTCCAGCATATACAAATAACTTTGTATACATCTCACGTCCTAAAGGTCCCTTTGGAAGCATTCCCTTAACAGCGAACTCAACCACACGCTCAGGATGCTTTGCTAACATTTCTCTTAATGTGGTCTCTTTCATTCCACCAACATAATCTGAATGCTTGTAGTAAATCTTCTGATCTAATTTCTTACCAGTAACTTTGATCTTCTCAGCATTTACAACGATTACATAATCGCCACAATCCATGTGAGGAGTAAAGATTGCTTTATTCTTTCCTCTTAATACTTTTGCAACTTCAGATGCTAAACGACCTAAGGTCTTGCCTTCAGCGTCAACTACATACCACTTTCTTTCGATGGTAGCAGGACTAGCCATAAATGTCTTCATCAGGTTATCCTCCTTAAATTAGATAAACAAATTGTTAAGATCACACGTTGGAATCGCGTATGTCCGGACGCCATCCTACTAATGCTTTCGCTGTCTGACCCACTTATAAATCCGTTGAGAAATGGCTTCATCATAAGCTCTCAAGCAGCTATCTTTCTATACTTCAGTGTCTCACCGGGGCTTTGGTTCGACACGAATCCACTATCGCAGACCTACACATTATAATCTCTCATGTCCAGACTGTCAAGAAAATTATGCAGAAATCTACAGTCTTTTAATGAAATTTCCATCCACATCGATGTCATTGTTCATTATGATAAATGCATCCGGGTCCACTTCGTGAATCAGTTTCCTAAGCTTTGCCACCTCATATTTGCTGATAATGGTCATGTAGATGTAGGTTTCCGTCTTATTGTAACAGCCTGCTCCTATCCACCGTGTTGCTCCCCTCTTGAGATCCTTGAGAATACAATCCTCAATCTCCGGGTGCTTTGTAAAGATGATAGCACTGGACTTAATATTCTGTGTGTGGGTCTTGTCAATCACGAAGGACATGACAAACAAATAGATGGCAGAATAGACAACTGCCTCTATATCATATCGGAAAAGACAGTAGCAATATACCCCTGCGCTGATGATATTCTGAATCTTGCCCACGCTGAAGTCCGGATATTTTTTTGCAAAATACATTCCGAGGATATCGGTTCCACCGGCAGAACCGCCGTTTCTTAAAATCAGCCCACTGCCAAATCCGGCAATAATTCCGCCCAGGATACAGGCGGTCAAAGGATCTTCAATAATCGGAGCAGAAGGTATCGGAGCAAACTGCATTACCGCTGATAAAAATGTGGCAATGATAATCGACTTTATTGTAAAATTTTTTCCAAGCTTAAAAAAAGCAAGTATGAACAGCGGAATATTAAACATCCACAAAATCGTTCCGGTATAATTTGTATCGCCGTGCAGGATAAAAATATTGAGCAAATCACTCACGACCTGTGCCACACCGGTCAGATTTCCGCTGTAAAGATTAAGGGGCACTATCAGCCAGTTAAAGGTCAACGCGTACAGCGCAGCCCCCACTAATATTGCTCCCCATCTCATAAAAGTTGTTTTTCTAAAAAATCTTTTTAAAGACATCTTTTTCCCCTTTTATCTTTCGATTTATTTGTCTTCATACACCAAACCAATCATCGTAAGCCCCTTTGCGGGAGCCGTCGGTCCCGCCACGCTTCTGTCACAGGCTGCCAATATGTTTTGCATTTCTTCCGGTGCAATATCACCGGAGCCGACCTTAATCAGGGTGCCTGCTATAATACGCACCATATTATATAAAAAACCGTTTCCGGTTACCGAAATCGTGATAATGTCATCTTCATCCCTTTTTACCGTGCAGTCATAAATCCTCCGGACGGAGGTCTCGGACTGCATATGGACGGAAGCAAAGCTTCGAAAGTCGTGCTCTCCCACCAGATAATCTGCTGCCTTCTGCATTTTTTCTTCATCCAGCGGATAATGGAAAAAGTGTGTATCCAGCCTTCTTGTGGGATTTGGAAATCTGCGATTTAAAATACGGTATTCATAGGTCTTTCTACTTTTGAAAAATCTGGGGTGAAACTCCTTTGATACCTCACAGGAATCGATCACCACAATATCCTCCGGAAGTCTTTGGTTTAAGGCAAAGCTGATTTTTTCTGCCGGCATTCTGGTTTCCACATCAAAGACACAGACATTGCCAAGGGAATGCACTCCGGCATCCGTTCTGCTTGCGCCTGTAACCCGGATTTCACACCCGAACAATGCGCTGATGGCCTGATTTAATTTTTCTTCGATGGTCACCCCATTGGGCTGAATCTGCCAGCCGCAGTAGTTCGTGCCATCATATGCTACAGTAAGCTTTACGCGCATAAAAGTCGGGCTCCATTCTTTTTCGTTCTCATCTTTTTTCTTCCGTTACTGCGGCCAAGGGAAATTAATTCTTGCCACGATTACCAGCACCAGAAAAACAATAGCTACCGCATAGGTGATATAGTCTGCTTTTCCATAGCGCAAAGGTTTCATCTTGGTTCTACCGTCGCCGCCATTGTAGCAGCGCGCTTCCATGGCCATGGCAAGATCATCTGCCCTTCGAAAGGCGGATACGAAAAGAGGAACCAGAAGCGGAACCATATTTTTTGCCCGCTGTATCAGATTTCCATGCTCAAAGTCCGCGCCCCTTGCCATCTGCGCCTTCATGATCTTGTCGGTCTCTTCTATAAGAATCGGAATGAATCGAAGGGCAATCGACATCATCATCGCAATTGCGTGAACCGGCACATGAATTTTATTTAATGGCTTCAGTGCAGTCTCCAAACCATCGGTGAGCTGATTCGGTGTGGTGGTAAGGGTCATAAGAGAGGTTCCTATAATAAGAAGAATCAGTCTTGACATCATTACCACTGCATTGGTAAGTCCCACATCGGTAATTTTTAAGGACTTGAACTGCCAGAGAACCACATCTCCCGGCGTCAAAAACAGATTAAAAACAGCGGTAATGAGCAAAATCATCACGATTGCCTTTAAGCCCTTTACGATAAATTTAAAGGGAACCTTCGATAATTTTACCGCTGCAAACAAGAAAACACCGATAATCGCAAAGGAGAGAATTCCTTTAAATGAAAAGAGTGCAATAATATAAATTAAAGTAGTAAATAGTTTTACACGTGGGTCCAGTTTATGCACGATGGAATCGGCGGGATAATACTGGCCTATGGTGATATCTCGAATCATAATTTTTTCCTTTTATCTTATCTTCTATTACAACGCCGCAAGGATGCCCCTGGTAGCTTCAGCCACAGTTGCTGCTGTAAGATCCACGGATAGTCCTTTTTCGGCAAGCTCATGCATCAGATAGGTGACCTGCGGTGCTGCAAGTCCAACCTGTTCCAGTTCTTTATAGTGTCGGAAAACTTCCTTCGGCACATCATCATACATCACAGAGCCCTGGTTCATGACGATGATACGGTCTACGTATTTTGCTACATCCTCCATACTATGGGAGACAAGAATGACTGTAATTCCCAGTTCTCTATGCATATCTGCGATCAGATCAAGGATTTCATCCCTGCCTGCCGGGTCAAGTCCCGCCGTGGGCTCGTCCAGGATCAGCACCTCCGGCTTCATGGCAAGCACTCCTGCAATTGCTACACGGCGCTTCTGTCCTCCGGACAGATCAAAGGGGGGCTGATCGAACAATTCTTCCGGAAACCGGACATTCTTTAAAGCCTCAAAGGCTCTCAGCTCCACATCCTTTCTTTCCAATCCCTGATTTTTGGGTCCGAAGCAGACATCCTCAAAAACAGTAGTTTCAAAAAGCTGGTACTCCGGATATTGGAACACCAGTCCAACCTTGCCCCGAAGCTTTCTCATATCATAATCTTTATCATAGATATCTTCGCCGTTGAAATAGATATTGCCCTCTGTAGCCTTAATAAGACCATTCAAATGCTGGATCAGGGTTGACTTTCCGGAACCCGTATGCCCGATAATTCCAACAAACTGTCCCTTATCAATCTCTAAATTGATATCCTTTAATGCCTGAATCTGGTAGGCCGTTCCTTCGCTGTAACAATAATTCACGTGATCCATTAGGATGGAGGAAGCCAGATCTCTCTGTGTCTTTTCGGAAGAAGCTGCATTTTTTCTGTCATCTGCTTCCTTCCCGGCTTCCATCCTTAGTAGAGCGCCCTTTGCAATACTCTTCATATCCGCGCGAACCGATACCTTCATAATGGCATCCACCAGCTCTTCCCGTGTCAGTATTCCTGCCGGGATTTCAAGGCCCGCTTTTCTTAAATTGTCAGCAAGAAGGGTAATTTGCGGCACATCCAGCCGATGGGCCTTCAGCTCGTCCACTCTGGAGAAAATGTCTCTCGGCGTTCCATCCATGACGATATGTCCCTTTTCCATGACATATACGTAATCTGCATCCACCACTTCTTCCATGTAATGGGTGATCAAAAGAATGGTTACACCCTTTTCTTTGTTCAACTTATGGGCGGTTTTAATGACTTCCTTTCGACCGTTGGGGTCTAGCATGGCGGTAGGCTCATCAAAGACGATACATTTCGGTTCCATTGCAACCACACCGGCGATTGCAACACGCTGCTTCTGTCCACCGGACAGCTTGTTTGGGGAATGCTGTCTGAACTTTGTCATTCCCACCGATTTTAAACTAAAATCTACCCGCTCTAAAATCTCTTCTGTGGGCACACCGATATTCTCCGGTCCAAAGCCTACATCCTCCTCTACCACGCTGGCAATAATCTGATTGTCCGGATTTTGAAAAACCATTCCTGCCCGTTTCCGGACCGGGATGACATTCTCTTCCTTTGAGACATCCATATCATCCACCCAGATGGTTCCCTCACTGGGGGCAAGGAGCGCATTAATGTGTTTTGCAAGGGTGGATTTTCCGGAACCGTTGTGGCCTAAAATGGCAATAAACTGACCTTCCTTTACATCCAGATTTACATGATCTAAAGCAGTTGTGATAGCTTCTACGTTATTATCCTCATCCCTGCGGATGAATTCATGTACCAACTCTTTTGCTTTTATAATTCCCATTTATTCATCCCAGCTCAGTCTGTGGAGCTGTCCTTCCAATTTCATGTGATCAAAGTTGTTCTGACGAAGTGCTTCATAAAGAACAATGGCAACCGAATTCGACAGATTCAGTGACCTCGTTTCGCCAATCATGGGGATACGAACGCAGGTATCCGGGTTTGATTTTAGGATTTCCTCCGGAATTCCTGCGCTTTCTTTTCCGAACATAATATAACAGTCCGGCTCATACTTTGCATCCGAATACACGTGGCGTCCCTTTGTTGTGGCATAGTAAATCTTTGCGTCCGGATTTTTTTTGCAAAAATCCTCCCAGTTTACATAGGTTGTAACATCCAGATCCTTCCAGTAGTCCATTCCGGCACGCTTGATTGCCTTCTCGCTTAACGAAAAGCCCAAGGGTTCAATTAAATGAAGTCTCGTTCCTGTTGCCACACAGGTTCGTCCGATATTTCCGGTATTTGCCGGGATTTCCGGCTCATATAATACAATATTCAATGCTGCCATTATTTTTTCTCCCGTAGCTTTGTGATAAAGCACTCGATTCTGCCAAGTGCCTCCTTTAAGTTACTTAAGGAGTATGCGTAAGAGATTCGGATAAAGCCTTCTCCGGAATCCCCGAATGCAGTTCCGGGTACCACAGCCACCTTCTGATCCTTTAGAAGCTCTGTTGCAAACTCATCCGAAGTCATGCCGAATTCCTTGATGCAGGGAAACATATAGAATGCGCCAAAAGGTTCAAAGCATTCCAGCCCCATTTCTTTAAAGCGGTGCAGCAGGTAGCGGCGTCTTCCGTTATATTCTTCCCGCATCTTTGCCACATCCTCATCACCATTTTTCAAGGCCTCCACTGCTGCATACTGGCTTGTGGTAGGAGCGCACATGATGGCAAACTGATGAATTTTTAACATCTGTTTTATAATTTCTTTCGGACCACAGGCATATCCCAAACGCCATCCGGTCATTGCATAGGATTTTGAAAAACCATTGATGGTAATGGTTCTCTCCCACATTCCCGGAAGGGATGCAATAGAAACATGCTCATCGAGATATGTAAGCTCTGAATAGATTTCATCACTCAGAACAAAAAGATCATGTTTTATAATCACCTCTGCAATAGCTTCCAGATCAGCCCTCTCCATAACCGCACCGGTTGGGTTATTGGGAAATGGGAGTACTAAAAGCTTTGTTTTATCGGTGATGGCGTTCTCTAACTGCTCTGCCGTAAGACGGAACTCATTTTCCGCCTTAAGCTCGATTGTAACCGGCACACCGTCCGCTAAAATTGCACAAGGTAGATAAGACACATAGCTTGGCTGCGGAATCAGTACCTCATCCCCTGGGTCAAGCATTGCGCGCATAGCAATATCAATCGCTTCACTGCCTCCGACGGTAACCATGATTTCATCCGCCGGATTGTAGAGTGTGTGATATCTTCTCTCTAAATATTTTGAGATTTCTATTTTTAATTCTTTTAAACCTGCATTTGATGTGTAAAAAGTTCTTCCCATCTCAAGGGAATGGATTCCTTCCTCTCTGACATGCCATGGAGTGTCAAAATCAGGTTCGCCGACACCAAGGGAAATGGCATCCGGCATCTCGCTTACAATATCAAAAAATTTACGGATTCCCGATGGCTGAATCGTAACGATTTTCTTAGATAGTGGGTCCCTCATTATGCCATCATAATCCTTTCGTCTTTTGTAGGAGCAGCCATAACTGTTCCATGGTCTTTATACTTTTTCAGAATAAAGTTGGTTTTGGTGGAAAGTACCGTATCGATCGTGGAAAGCTTCTCGGATACAAACTGGGAAACCTCGCGAAGGGTTTTTCCTTCCAGAGATACCAGAAAATCAAATCCACCGGAAATCAGGTAAACCGCATTCACCTCCGGATAACGGGCGATACGCTCAGCCACCTTATCGAATCCCATCTCACGCTGAGGAGTAGCACGCACTTCAATCAGTGCGGATACTTTTTCTATTCCGGCCTTATCCCAATCGATTAAGGTCGGGTATCCGCAGATGATATGCTCCTGCTCCATAGCCTCCAGTTCATTTGCAACATCCACTTCTTCCACTCCGAGGATGACTGCCAGTTCTGCAAGATCAATCTTGCTGTTTTTTTCTATAAAGGTTAAAATTTTCTCTCTCATATGTTTTGACCCTTTCTTAATTAAAAGCTAACGTATTACTTTATGTATTTCATCCGTCTGCGCATGTTCAAGAAATCTGCGTTCCTCTCCGTTTAGGAGCACGCGGTCATTCCCACTTGTGGTCCTTCCGATGAGTGATGCCGGGATCCCCTGTTTCTCTAACATACCTTGAAGCTGTTCCCCATTTTTGGCGGCTATCAGCATACAGCCCCCGGATATTAGTTTATAGGGATTGATATCAAAAAATTCACAAATCTCCACTGTTTCCTGACGGATTGGTATTTTTTTCAGCTCAATTTCAAGTCCAACGCCTGCGGCCTGTGCCATTTCCCAAAGTGCTCCAAAAATTCCGCCCTTTGATACATCGTGCATTCCGCCTGCGCCAGACTGCACGGCGACTGCAGCCTCCGACCAGACCGGCATATATTCGATAAGCTTTTTTGCCTTATCAATAAAGGGAGCGGAGAATCTATTCAGCAGCTCTTCTTCCTTTTCCATTGCAAGAATTGCCGTCCCCTCCAGTCCGATCCATTTTGTCACAACAAGATCCATTCCGGGCTCAATCAGATGATTATCCTTAAGGCTTGCCCGATGTACCTTTCCGACTCCCGTTGCCGTGATAAGGGGCTTTTGAACCGCCCTCGTCACTTCGGTATGCCCGCCAAGGACCTCCGCCTTTGCTTTTTCACATACTGCGTCGATCTCCTTCATGATATCCCTAAGCTGCTGCTCATTTGCCGATGTGGGCAAAAGCAGGCTGATGAGAACACCTACCGGATATGCCCCGGCACAGGCCACATCATTGAGTGAAGCCATCACCGCACGCCTTGCACCGAAATCTGCCTCCTCCGTTACCGGATCGCAGGATAATACCACCAGTTCATCTTCAAGGACGTCAATGGCAGAAAAATCCAGACCGATTGCAGGTCTGACTTTCACATCCTCTCTTCTACTATGCAGTTGTTTGAAAACGGACCGTTTCATCACAGATTCCGGCAATTTTCCTGCTTTCATTTACGTGCTCCCTATAATAGGCTTTAAGGCTGCTCCAGTCCTGGAGCAGCCTAACAGTATGGTTTTTCCACAATATAATTTTACTTATTCCACCGGTGTTTGGGCTTCTGCCTGTGCCGGCGTTGCCGTTTCCTGCGGCACTGTCGGTGCAGCCTGCGCCGGTGCTGCAAGGGATGCAACAGTTGCCCGGACGGTTGCTTCGTCATTCGTTGCGACTGCAGCGCCAAGTGCGCCAAGCTGTTCCGCACTTGCTCCGGCGGTTCCAACCGTAATCATTCTCGGCGATCCAACGTAGCTGCTCTTGTTGAAGATTTCCCTGCTCTGCTCCACGCCATCTACCGTAACAATCTTCCACAGGCGGGCAGAGGTTTTTAAATGAGCGCCCTGATCTACATTGATATATCCTAACGGAAGTGTTCCGTTTAGATTGAACTGAATCGTAGCCGGTTCCTGTGATACGATCTCGCTCTCGAAACGAACCGTTCTGTTGGATGGTCTTGTCTCTTTTCCATATATATTGAAGGTTACCTTCTTATTTGCACAATAGCCTTCAATATAAATCGGATAGTCCTGATTATTCACAAATCGAAAATCCTTATAGGTTCCGGCAATGGCAGCATCATCGGAAGGCTCCACATAGCTTACGGTCATGGAATGACTGTATCTCATGGTAACCTCAAGCTCCGCACGAATCACCGCATTATATAAGGTACTTGATACCTGACAGATACCGCCGCCCACAGAGTCTACAACGACACCGTTCTGGTATGCACCTCCGACACCATATCCATTCTCAACCGTAAACGGATGACAGATCTCATATACCGAAAGCTCCTCCCCCGGATATAATAAGGTTCCGTTCAATTTGCTGCTTCCGTTTGTCAGATTCTTAATACGTCCCTCATCGGAGGTACTGAAATCTGTGGTAAAGCTTCCCAGCAGATCCGTTACCTGTGCAAGCTCTTCCTTCGTTCCGCGGGGTTCAACAATATCGGTAATGAGTGCAAGCTCGGCCGGGTTTCCGTCCCAGTCCTGGGTAATATAATCGCTGATCTTATACACTGATTCCACGATATTTACCTCATATCCTGTCTGACCGGGAACAAATACGAACTCGTTATTCTCCTTCTTCAGTCCGTTGTTTACCGCATCCACATTGAGGGAGTCCACCTTATCGTAAATTGCATGGGCGGTTAACTGCTTATCGATGGAAAGCTCCAGCTCCACATACAGATTGTTTTGCTCTAAATCTTTGGTTTCCTTAAAGCGATTGATCAGATTTCCGGAGTGTGCCACCACAAATGCGCGGTCTACTGCTTCATCCACTTTTGCAGTAAGACCCATTTCATCCACCAGAATGCGAATGCTTCCGGTAGCACCGTTTAACTGGATTTCAGTCTGCTTTAATCCTTCCACATATTCATTTATCGCAGCCCTTGCTTCTTCCTTGGTCATGCCGCTGACATCCACGGTAGAGATGTATACACCATTTGCAATCTTGTCATCCGTCATACTTACTGCACATACTGAGCTTGTAGAAGCAAATCCCAATTCCAGGACGAAAAACAACGCTGCTGCAAAAAGAATACCTTTAATTTTTTTCATAGACACCTCGCATATATCATCAATCTTATGGTCCTATTAGCCTATTATCTGAAAACATATTGTATCATAAATACCCACATTTTCAAGGCAAAAATGCACTAAATGATAAGTGCTGAGACAATGGTGGTAATTAAAAGCGCCGCTGCTAAAACAATTCCCACAATTGCAATTCTTCTTTTTCTCTTTTGACTGTTAAAATTGTACATTTTAAGTTCACCTCTTCATAAAAAAAGTATATAATATAAGCACCTTACAAAAGAAAGGATTAGGAAAAGTGCCGTATTTTACAATATTTGCCGTAATTTTTATTATTGTATTCACCATCCGCAATCGTCAGAACATAAGAAAGCAGACTGACATTACCGATAATTTCTGGAAAAAGGAGTTGGAAGCCAACTCTACACGAAAAAAGGACATTTCAAATTTAAACTATATTACCATACCTTTGGAAATTTTTCCATCCGGCGTCCATAGGGAATGTGAGGAAAAAATCAAAGAGCTGTCTGAAAAAAAGATTGTTAATCTAACCGGTATTTCCAATACAGATCTTAAGCTTACCTACGGAGTTGCCAATCTGGAGTTTCTCGGAGAATGTGATGCCAACTTTGCAGATCTTGTGTACTGCATCGGCGCCTATGCCACCGAGCTTTTAAAGGTAAACCGTGTGGAAGAGGCGAGACGAATCTTAGAATTCGGTGTATCCATTCAGGCAGATTCCGCCCTGATATACACAACCCTGGGGAAAATTTATCACGAGTCCCAAGAGACGGACCGGATCAAAGCATTGATGGAGAAAGCCGAAACCCTGGATTCCCTTCAGAAAACCTCCATTATCGCCAAATTGTCCGAGTATGTAAACTGATTATCTCCCGTAGGTTGCGTAATAGTGATCCATCATACGGGATACCTCATTTCTGGTAAGTGCCTCATAGCAGATCTCATCTGTCAGCTGATGGCGCCTGCGGTATTCTTTCAGACGCTCCAGCTGATGTGCCGTGGCAGGCGTCTGTTTTTTTGCCTTATATATTAGCTCTCTCGGTTCGAAAAGCTGATCATAATCCCTCCGGTCCGGATACTTTTCCGCAGCAAGCTGTTTTAACCGCTCAAACAGCTTTGCGGTCTGTATAGCATCATCTAAGGCTCTGTGCCCCTGCTCCCTCGGAATCCCAAAATATTCACACAAAGCCTCCAGATTTTTCGGCTGCTCCGGCGGCAGCAGGATTCTTGCCAATTTTAATGTATCACAGGCCCGCTTTTCCAGAGGAATTCTCTTATTCACCGCCCACTGTTTTAAAAAGCTGTAATCAAAGGTCACATTCTGACCAACCACAAGCTCCTCCCCCAGAAAGGATAACAATTCTTCCATTGCTTTATCCTGCTCCATCTGTCCCTTTACCATATCATTGGTGATTCCGGTAAGGGCCTGCACCCGCTCAGGGATCGGGCGGTGGGGGTCTACCAACGTTCCAAAGGTCTGCACTATGGCACTGTCTTTTACCTTAACCGCCCCGATTTCAATAATACGGTCGGTTTTGGGCGATAACCCGGTCATTTCCAAATCGATAACCACATAGTTGTCCGGCTTCATTTCACTCATCTTTCTTCTCTTTTACATATTCCACATGAGCCTGATGGTTTAACAAATCCCTTTTTTCATAGGAGAAAAGTGCCCAAAAAGGTTCTTCTCTGCGCTTCGGCATGTGCTTTGCGCAAAGGGCATCCCTGTCAAGAAAATCATAGAAAAAGGGTTCCACATGGGATAATTTTCCATTTGCGCAATAGCTGTGGGTCATCCCCTTCCATAGGGATGGGTCCGGTGCCCAATCGGGTCTGCTCTTACAGTTTTCACGGTAATACAGGTCAAAGATCAGGGCTTCTTTTATCAAAGAAAGTATGTTTTCCTTATAAGATTCCTCTTTTCCCTGTAAATATTCTTCTAAAAAATCCAAAATGATCTCGCATCTTTTCAGCCTTGAGTGGCTCATGGAGAAATATTTCTTTTTTTCATAAAATTCTCCCAGCTTTAAGAACATCTCAAAGGCGCTGTCAAAGAGACACTCCAGAAGCAGAATGGTAATCTCAAATTGTCCGCTGTTATAATATACCTCCAGCATCTCTTCCACCTGCTTGATCCGAAGAACGTCTGCATAGGACAGCCAGTTGGTATAGAGCACCTCATAAGGCGGTTGCTCATGATAACAGATTCCGTACTCCTTTGCATGATTATACATGTAGGAGCCCTTTAACACCTTCAAAAATCCCAGCTGCAGCTGATTGGGCTTCAGCTCATAAATCTCGTCAAAGGATTTTTCGAAGGTAACATAGTCTTCGTAGGGAAGTCCTGCGATCAGGTCTAAATGTTCATGTATGTTCTTTCCTGTCTGAATCCTTCGGACTACCTCTTTCAGCCGGTCCAGCTTCATGGTCCGGTGAATTTCCTGAATCGTAGCCTCATTCGTTGACTGCACTCCGATTTCCAGCTGAATCAAGCCCGGCCGCATACCGGAAAGCAATTCCAATTCCTCTTCCGTTAACAGATCTGCGGAGATCTCAAAATGAAAATTTGTCACTCCGTTGTCCTGTTCTTTGATAAACTGCCATATTTCCATTGCGTGGGCGTGGTTGCAGTTGAAGGTCCTGTCTACAAACTTGACCTGAGGTACCTGCCGATCCATAAAAAATTTCAGTTCCTCTTTTACCAGCAGGGTATCCCTGAAGCGAAGGGACTTATCTACCGAGGACAGACAGTAGCTGCAGGAAAACGGGCAGCCTCTGCTGCTCTCGTAATAAATGATCCGGTTGGAGAAATCCGCCAACCTGCTATAGCAAAAGGGTATCCGGTTCATATCCATAGGTGCTCTTGGTGCCGTAATTACAATTTCAGCCTTCCTACTGTTTTCTTCGCTCTCCTGGTAAGCCAGTCCCGGAATATCCCTTAGCGCCTTTTGGTTATCCGGTTCCATATAATACTCCATTACGTCCCGGAAGGTTTCTTCTCCCTCCCCCACCATAATACCGGTCAGATGGCTATTTTTCTGTAAAAACTCCTCAGTCTCATAGGAAACCTCCGGACCTCCCACCCAGATCGGAACCGTCGGGCAAAGCTTATGAAATTCCCTCGACACCTCAAGTACATATTCGATATTCCAGATATAACAGGATATGCAGAGAATATCCGGTTTCTGTTTATAGATTTCCTGTAAAATGTAATCCTTTTGGTGGTTGATGGTAAATTCCGCCAGCTCCACCTGCTCTTTGTATGGTCCCGCACAGGCCCTTAAAGAATAGACCGCCAGATTGGAATGTATATACTTTGCATTTATTGCAACTAACAATGCCTTCATGCTTCATCCTCAAAATTCATGTATTCAATATAGTATTGGGAAAAATCCGGATTGTCCGCAAGAACGATATCCTTTGCCCCCATAGAAATCCCTTTCATCTCTGCATCTGCACTCTTTTCGTCTTCCTTTGCATAGCGGACTGCCCCAAGCAGGGAGGTATTTCCTGCCGCCTTTGTCTTCTGCAAAAATTTCCCCGGCAGCAAGCCGATTCCAACAGCATCGGCAGGGTCCACAAAATATCCCATTCCTCCCGCCAGAATTACTTCATCCACCTGATCGGCTTTAAGCTTTGCCTCTTTTAGCAAAACTTCTATGCCTGCCCGAATGGCAGCTTTTGCCATCTGAATCTCCCGAATGATCTCCTGGGTAAACCGGAGGCTCCTCCCATCCTCCAACGGAACCGGAAATCCTGTTTCAAAATATTCCTCTGCCAGCATTCCCGTGCGGTCTATGGCACCGCTTTCCTTCATCCTATGAAGTACTTTTATAATTCCTGCTCCAAACAATTCCGCCGCCAGCTCATTGCCTTCAAAGGCAGGTCCCGCCGCAGTGGAGGCCGTATATAGCACTCCATGGTCAGCCAGAACCAGCTCTCCATTCGTTCCAAGATCAATAAACAGCGCCCGGTCCGTTCTTTTCTGAAGGGAAAGACCATAGATTCCGCTTACAATATCCGCTCCCACAAAGGCAGAAACTCCCGGCAATGCAATGACCGAATAGGCGTAGGAATTTCCATTCCTGTCTCTGAAGCTCCAGGTTTCCTCCACCTTTTCCAGGGTAACCGGTGAAAACGGGGCTTCTCCCAATCCGCTGCAATCCATGCCAAACAAAAGATGAAGCATGGTCGTATTTCCTGCAATCACGACGCGTACCTCTCGGCAGGACGGCTCCAGTTCTTCTGTCATTTCTTGGAATTTTTCCTCAAGCTCTAGGCGGATTACCTCAGAAAGTTCTTCCAGCTTTCCTGAATTTGCCTGTAAGATCCGGCTCATAACATCCGCCCCGTACCGGCGCTGCGGATTCGTAAAGCTGGAGAGAGTCTGCCTTCCCCGGTAAAAACCCATCATTGCAACCGTCGTTGTCCCAAGATCTACTGCGATAACCGGGCTGTTGTCCCAGCCTGCTTCCTCCCTCCAGTCCGGGAAAGAGGTCCTGCCCTCCATAATCCCCACTGCCTGAAATTCCAGACTTTTCGGTACCGATACCTCATAGCTTCCCGGGATTTTAAACTGACAGGCCTTTACTTTTCCGAATTTCTCAACCTCTACCCTGCATCCGCCGCAGATTCCTTTTCCGCCGCAGGAAGCATTCAGCCTGATATTCTGTTTTCTTAGCGCCTCAAAAAGCGTCTCACCTTTTTTTAGTAGAACCTTCACCATTCATCTCCTGCAAGCATTCCTGTTCTTTTTCTCCTATTATACATTGTGGCATGAAAAAACGCCAGCTAAACAGCCAGCGTTTAAAATTAAATCTTTATATAACATTTAATGCACATCTTATAATCACATCGATTCCCGCGACAATCAGAAGCCCAGCGCCTATAAAATATACCTTTCGTTTCGGTTGTGCCCCCAGGTGGTACCCCATATACATTCCCGCTATGACATATACAATTGCCACCACAACAACCATAATCAGGATGGTAATCACACCGGTCTTTAAGAAGCCGAAAGCAATTCCTGCCAGCAGGGTATAAAACGCCGTCATGGCTGCCATGCGCAAAAAGCGCTTATAGCCAAGCTTTTCTTCTCTCCGCTCCATAACAGGTTCGTTCTTAATGGCCTTATAAATCAGCCTTGCCGCAAGGGCGAAAAAGATAATAATTGCAATCAATTCCGCCAGAACGATTCCACTCTCGGAGATGGACTGCTTCCCCTCCATAACCGTAGCTAAAAAATAGCCCAGATACAATGCCGCAAGCTGGCATGCACCCACGATCAGGCTGACCAGAAACAATCCTTTTTTATTTACTTTTGCCACTAAAGCTCCATGGCAGGCCATTGCTGCAAAGATATCCAAAAGCAATCCCGCTATGATGAGCAAATCTTCCATCCAGCTCATTGTATTTCTCCAATGCTATTACTACAGCGAATCCTGAAGGATTCCTTCCATCGTATGGGTAAGAACATACTCATAGGCATCTGCCAGTTCCTTCGGCGGAATTACCATTCCCTTTCGAATCCATTCCGACACCGCAAAGCACAGGGACTGGGCATAATATCCGGAGACCAGTTCCGGAGACAGCCAGTTATACTTTGGCTTATGATTGTTTCCCAATTCTTTGTATACCTTAAGAAACAACTCTTTCACACACTTATTGGCTATATCCGAAAAAGAAATCACGCCATCCAGCCGAATCGCATGGTTGTAAAATACGCGATCCTTCTCGATATTGGTAAGCATCAGCAATACTGCTTCCTTATGCATACGATTTAAAAGAAGCGGAAGCATTGGCTCAAGGAGTTCAGTATTTACAATCCACTCCAATAATTCATACTTATCCTGAAAGTGATTATAAAATGTCGGTCGAATCACCCCGGCCTTATCTGTAATCTCTTTAATTGTTATTTTCTCAATTGGTTGCTTTACTGAAAGCTCCTTCAGACTCTTTGCCAGAGCCAAATCGATTTCATTTTTCACTAATCCCGCCATATCTTTTACTCATCAAATTCCATGGTTACGAAAAAGCCTTTTTCGGTTTCTTTCACATCCACAACTACACCCTCTGTGCTTTTTAACCGTTCACTCACTTCGTAATTTCCGGACATTGCAATCGCGTGTTCAATTGTATAGTAGTAGGAGGTCGGAAGCTTGCTCTCCGTTACCGAAAGATGGTCCCCAATCTTTGTAAGCCCCGGACGTTCCATCTTAAATTCCATCTGACGCATAAATGATTAATCCTCTTTAAACTCTACATCAATGGTCTCATGCTCTTTCCTATAGGTCTTCTCGTATTTTGTTGCATGGGCTGCAATCCAGATATTGGTAACTCCATTGTAGATAAGGGCAATGCCGATCAGTACAAATGCCAGCTTTACCACTCCAAAGGCATCCACAATACATACCACGCCAAACACCATGCTAATCAGGGAAAATACGGCACCGATTCCCCAGGAATTGTAGCCATATCCTTTGGAATCCCAGGATTCCTTAAATCCGCGGAGTCCATGGGCCAGCAAAACAACGCCGATCACAATCGGAATAAGCGTAAGCACAATGGATGGCTGAATCAAAATCCAGATTCCAAGTAACAAAATGATTCCACCGATGGCTGCGGATAACCCATTCGTAGCAATGTGTAAAAAGAAGCTGCACAGATACACAATTCCGATAATAATCATAATAATCGCCAGAACTGTACCAATAAGATCGGAGGTCTTATCCGGCCATACAACAAATACAATGCCAAGGGCAATGCACATTAAGGATGAAATTAAATAGTCTGCTCGAATTCGTTTAAAAAAATCTTTCAAAATATACCCCTCGCTTTTCATAAGATTTGGGAGCTTTTCATTTTTCTCCGTTGTGTTATTATAGCATTATTGAAGGTCTGAATCAACTTTTACAGGAGGCTGTTATGGGAAAAGAATTAAAGACCAACGCGGTCCGGATTTTAGAGCGCAATAAGATCGATTACGAGCTTATCACCTACGAATGCGACGAATTTATTGATGGCTTACACACCGCCGAGCTTACAGGTGCACCGGTAGAACAATCCTACAAGACCCTTGTCATGCAGGGAAAAAGCAAACAGTATTATGTTTTTGTAATTCCGATTGCCCGAGAGGTGGATTTAAAGGCCGCAGCCAGATCTATTTCGGAGAAATCTGTAGAAATGATTCACGTAAAAGATCTGACTGCCATTACCGGATATGTCCGTGGCGGCTGCAGTCCCCTGGGCATGAAGAAGCAGTTTCCCACTGTCATAGATGCCACAGCGCAAAGCTATCCGGACATTTATATCAGCGGCGGCCGTATCGGAACAACCATAAAGGTAAATCCCCTTGCCCTTGCAAAGGTTACCCGTGCTGCGTTCGCAGATGTGATTTCATAAGTACCTTTTTTAAAATTCTATTTTTGAAATGTGTTCCTGAATGAATTTGCATATTTGAATCAGAACCCACTCTCGTTTGTAAAA
>JBJENM010000045.1:0-4012 GCA_051880175.1 Agathobacter sp.
CGTAGCGGTACTAAATTCGCAATAAATTGCTCATTAAGTGCCGACGCTTTTTAACCGTTCTGATTCAAATGGCAAAATTCATTCTCAGGAACACTTTTCCGAAAAAAGATTTGAAAAAACATAAGAAAAAGAGCCATGAGCGAAACAGGAGCATATATGCGCACATATAATATGGACAGCCGGGATACGCAGGCAAAGTATTATTTTTTGTATCAACAAATTAAAGAAGATATTTTGACAGGAAATCTGAAAAGAAATGAAAAGCTGCCGTCGAAAAGAGCGCTGGCAGAGCATCTTGGAATCAGCCTGATCACTGTGGAAAATGCATACCAGATGTTAAAAGAGGAAGGGTATGTGGAAACCAGAGAGCGAAGCGGATACTTTGTGTGTGAGATTCCTGCATTGAAAACGGCGGGTGGAAAGCATCATCTTGCGGAAAAGAACCGTGGGGAGTGCAAGCTGGAGCTTCTTCAAACCCTGCGGGAAACGCAACAAAATGACAGCCCGGAAAAAGGAGAGAAAAAAGGACACCGGCCATCGAATTATTTCCCAAGCTCTGTCTATTTTAAGACCGTTCGAAATGTCATTTCGGAGTATGGGGACGAGCTACTTACAAAGTCGCCCAACGAAGGCTGCGCGATTCTTCGGAACAGTATCGCGGAATATCTGCTGCGCTACCGGGGGATTTTTGCACAGCCAAAGCAGATCATTATTGGTTCCGGTGCAGAGCACTTATATGGGACGGTGGTCCGGCTGCTTGGAAACGAGGGAGTTTACGGACTGGAAGATCCCTGCTATTTACAAATCGAGAAAGTATATAAGGGTGCGGGGGTAACCTGCGAAAAGCTTTCCATGGGGAAGGATGGAATAAAGAGCGAGCTTCTTTTGAAAACCCAGGCGCGGGTACTTCATGTGACACCGTTTCACAGCTATCCGTCGGGGGTGACTGCCTCCGTAAAAAAACGCTGTGAGTATCTGGAGTGGGCGAAGGAAGAGAACGCTTTGGAGACTGCCGGAATGGAAGATTACAAAAAGAAGCGCTACATCGTTGAGGATGATTTTGACAGTGAATTTTTCATGCCGGGTAAACCCATTGAGACCCTTTATTCTCTGGATACGAATCAATCCGTCATCTATATCAATACCTTTTCAAAGAGTCTGTCTCCCTCCATTCGTATGGGATATATGATCATCCCGGAGCATTTGCTTAAGCGCTACCGGGAAAGCTCGGGTGCTTTTTCCTGCACAGTTCCGGTATTGGAGCAGTATGTGCTGGCAGAATTTATCAATAAGGGATATTTCGAGCAGCATTTAAGCCGCGTGAGAAGAAATATGAAGAAATAAATAGGACAACGTAATTCATGCCTTGACAAGCTGATAAAGGAATATGATGCCAAATTGATATAAAAGGTTATTGTGGGCAGACAAATTTCAGAGGTTTTTCAAATTGTGTAGGCCCATATTGAACGAAAAATATCCGCGAGGCATACAAAATTTAGAAAGTTAGATAATTATATAGGACCAACAAGAGGTCCTAATGATTAGAGGGCCTACAGGGGAAAAATTTTGTCACCCCATAGTTACCAAAAAGAGAGATATAGACAGACAAAATGGTAATGGATTAGAAAATGTGTCATTCCACAAGAAACAAATAGAGAAACATGGGCAGACAAAAGGCAATGAATTAGAAACTAAATCCCATTTCGGAAAAGTGTTCCAAAATGAATTTGCATATTTGAATCAGAACCCACTCTCGTTTGTAAAAAGCATAGCGGTACTAAATTCGCAATAAATTGCTCATTAAGTGCCGATGCTTTTTAAACGTTCTGATTCAAATAGCAAAATTCATTCTCGGGAACACAACTCCGAAATGGAATTAAAGTAAAAGAGACACCGAATAGGTGTCTCTTTTGAGGGGAGTATAAATAATTAATAAGAGGTATAACATGAAGAGAATCGCTTCTCTTCATGCGTAATCATATCATAGCACCTTTTAAATTGCAATCACGAAATCATTAAAAATGCATAAAATAATATGAAATCATGGTTTGGGAGCAGGATATGACATTTAACCTGGTTAACCCTACAAATTTAGAGGATATGATATGGCGGTACAATCCTCTCATCATGGATATCAGACCGAGGGAGGAGTATGAAAAGGGACACTGGCCGGAGGCGCTTTGCTTTCCCAATGATGAAATTGACCGCTGGAAGAATAAAATCCCGCGAAAACGCATATTATTAATCTATTGCGAGCACGGGGGAAGCAGTATGGTCTTAGCGAGAGCTCTCGGCAGGGAAGGCTATCGGACATATACGGTGGTAGGCGGCTATGAGGCCATGAAAAAAGTTCAGAAAAACTATTCCCAAAACTATTAGAATATGTAAAAATATCAGTAGAATGTATCGATAGAAAGACGAAAAAAAGATCACGTTTTAAGAACGGATCAATGATAAGGATAAAGAATGAAGACTTACGAACTGGTTGCGCCATGTCATTTTGGACTGGAGGCTGTAACAAAAAGAGAAATTTATGATCTCGGCTATGAAGTGACGAGAGTGGAGGATGGAAGAATCACCTTTGAAGGAGACGCAGAGGCAATCTGCCGGGCGAATGTATTTCTTCGCACAACGGAGCGTGTCCTTCTTTTGGTGGGAAGATTTCACGCCGAAACCTTTGACGAATTTTTTGAAGGTATCAAGGCTTTGCCCTGGGAAGAATACATCCCGAAGGATGGAAAATTCTGGGTTACAAAGGCATCCTCCATCAAGAGTAAGCTTTTCAGCCCCTCCGATCTCCAGTCCTTGGCAAAAAAGGCCATGGTAGAGCGGTTGAAAAAGGAATATAAGGTGAACTGGTTTGCGGAGGATGGAGCACCCTATCCGGTGCGTATCTTCCTATTAAAGGATGAAGTTATGGTAACGCTGGACACATCGGGGGAATCCTTACATAAAAGGGGATATCGACTGATGACGAGTAAGGCTCCCCTTACGGAAACCCTTGCAGCTGCCCTTATCATGCTTACTCCATGGAAAAAGGATCGTATTCTGGTAGACCCGTTCTGCGGAAGCGGAACGTTTCCCATTGAGGCGGCAATGATTGCTGCAAATATTGCGCCGGGGATGAACCGTGAATTTACGGCTGAAAAGTGGACCAACTTTATTCCAAAACAGCTCTGGTATGACACGGTAAAAGAAGCGCAGGAAATGATGAATACCGATATTTCCGTGGATATCCAGGGATATGACATTGACCCGGAGGTAGTGAAAGCCGCAAGAGAAAATGCTGCGCGGGCAGGAGTCGGACATCTGATTCATTTCCAGCAGCGGGAGGTGGCGAATCTTCACCATCCAAAGAAATATGGCTTCATTATCACAAACCCGCCATATGGAGAACGTCTGGAGGATAAAAAGGATCTGCCGCAGCTTTATACCCAGATTGGGGAAGCATACAAGGGCTTAGACTGCTGGTCGCTTTATATGATCACAAGCTATGAGGATGCGGAGCGTTACATTGGAAGAAAGGCGGATAAAAACCGCAAGATTTATAATGGTATGATCAAAACCTATTTTTATCAGTTTATGGGTCCAAAACCGCCGAAGAGAGGATAGTTTTTAAGGTAGTATGAAATTTTCAAAACGCTATGTTGTTTTTACTATATTGCTGGCACTTGTGTTTGCGATTCGGTTTCAGTTTTCTGAAATAGATCACGCGCAGATCGGACAATTCCGGGGTGGCAGTTTAGAGGCTTCTGTATGGAATCCGCTCATTGCGGATGATGTGAACGGAAGTCTGCTTCGCGTGGTGATTGATAACAAAGAATATACGAATGAAAATCAGCCTTTTTATATGAATGAAAATCGAAATATCATGATTCCGGTAGATATTCTTCGGGATGCCTTAAATTGCAGCGCCCATGTCTACGATGGGACAGATCTGCTTGTGGAAAAGCATACGAATTCTGTTCGATTCTCTTTACATGAGGACTCTGCTGTTGTGGGGGATAAAAAG
>JBJENM010000046.1:0-3930 GCA_051880175.1 Agathobacter sp.
TCCGAAAAGGGATTATTTGAATCAGAATTGTGGAATTTGGCAAGATTTGAGGTGCTAGAACTGTCGTATACCTAAAATCCTTGAAAAACAGCTTCAAATTGCGGATTTTTCATGCGAATTGTATTATTTTGAGGAGTGGACTTCGCGGTATACCTAATATTTGCAATTTCTTAGGTACAGGCTAAAATTGATCCGGCGTAAACATACAATCGACCATAAAAAGCGCTTAAAATGCCGCTTTTTTCATAGATTTTAGGTACTGGAAGAAAATCAACTGGTGAAATGATACAATTTATCAATCAAGCATGAAGCAGAATCCTCTTTCGCTTGTAAAAAGCGGGAGATAGTAAAATACAATCGGGAAGACTTTCTGAAAACGGGATTTTCAAAAAATTTGTTCAAATGCCGGTTGAAATATGATATGATATAACAGTATTTAGTTAGGAAAAGGTTATCAAAAAAGTGATTAGAAAAACAGAAATGATGGGGCATAGAGGAAAAGTGCAGGGTAAAAATAAGAAGACGATAAGCCGAATGGCATGCTTGATGATACTTGCCGCAATATTGGCAGGATGTGGCAGCAAAACAACGACTGAAAAAAAGATCGGCGAAAATAATTATGATGTGGATGGTGTTTATGATATTGTAATTCCATCCGGAAATGAAGCGGCAGCAACGATACTGGGGTTTGAATTTAACAAGCAGGATGGCTCTTACAAAGAGACGATTACGCTGGGAGAGGAAAACTATACGTTGTTTGAAGGCTCCTATGAGGTGGATGAGGCTGCGGATCTGGTAATCTGTACTCCGCAAAAAGGAGATGTACAAAATTTTATTATTGCAGGGAACTATCTGATTGCAGAAGGCTATTTTTATGATGGGGAAATACCGGATGGCACTTCTTTTGATGTAGTATGTACATATACAAACAGTTCCGGTGGAACCTCTACGATTACCTTTGCAAAGGATGGAACCTATAAGGAGAGTGGCGGAACATCCCAGGCGGAGGGAACTTATACAAGAGATGGGGATTTTATCCACAGAACGACTAAAGATGGAAATGCCCAGACGGATCTCATTATTTACAATGGTCTTATAAGCAACGCTTTTTATATAAAACAATAAAAAAGAATTTTTATTTTAGGAGGGGCACATGGATTTACAACAGAAGCAGATCAATGATAAAAATAGGGGAGGATGTCTTGCCTGCGAGTTTGTCGCAGGAGCGGTCTTGCTAATTACAGTACTTGGATTTGCCAATGGCATTACGGGAATGCTTTTAGTCCGAACCTTTGTATGTATTGCAGTGATGATTGCAAGTGCAGTTTCTTATCAGTTTCTAAAAAATAATGTGGCATATCGGCATGTTTGCGGGGGGACCATGATTGTTGTTTATGTGGTTACACTGGCGACCTCGGAGCTAAATGGAATGTATGCAGTCGCTTATGCAATTGCAATCATGGTCATGCTTTTTGGAGATCGTTTACTTGTTACCGCGGGGGCGATTGTTGCCGTAATTGGTATACTGATTCGTGTCATTGTTTCCGGAGTTCAGGGGAATATTACAGTAACAGATGCTGTAATCGAAGTACTATTTGTATCCGTTGCATGCTTCCTTGCTACCATCGTTGTGCGTACTCAGATCAAGCATACAAACGAAACCATTGAAGCAA
Source organism: Agathobacter sp. (assembly GCA_051880175.1). Classification (GTDB taxonomy): domain Bacteria; phylum Bacillota; class Clostridia; order Lachnospirales; family Lachnospiraceae; genus Roseburia. Next base: position 1,674 of record JBJENM010000046.1, read on the forward strand.
TCCAGGCAGGGGCGCAGGTGCAGATCCGCACTTCAAAGGATGTCGTTAAGCTTGCTGGAGAATTAAATCAGAAATTTGTTCATGCAAAAGAGGTGTCCGATACCTTGAATGAGACTATGGATACCACCCATAACTCGGTAAATGAAATCGCGGAAAGCAGTAAGATGACAGCGGAATCGGTTGAGCAGCAGACCATGCAGACCGCAGATATCCAGCAGAGCATCCAGAAGGTGGGTGAAGAAGCAGGCAATATCGGCGGAATCTCGGATCGCACAAGCAAAACGGTGGAAGAGGGAGTTGCCCTTATTGAAAAGCTGAAGCAGCAGGCTGCTGAAGTTGAGAAAATAAGTATGGAAACAAAGGCTACGACAGAAGCCTTAAATGAGAGCATCAAAGATGTTTCGGCCATTACGGAGACAATTCTTGGCATTTCCAGTCAGACAAATCTTCTTGCCCTGAATGCTTCCATTGAAGCGGCAAGAGCCGGGGAGGCAGGAAAAGGTTTTGCAGTTGTTGCGGATGAGATTCGTACTCTCTCAGAGAGTACGAGGCAGGCTACGGAGCAGATTTCTGCCATTATTGCCAGACTGACACAGGATGCGCAGATTGCCGCAAACAGTATGATGCAATCCGCAGAGTATGCACAGAAGCAAAATGAACTTATTGAACAGACCGGTGGAAAGCTGGGAGATATCAAGACTGAGACGGATGAGCTGCATGAGGGTGTAATTCAGGTAAATGCTTCGGTCCAGAATATTGTTGCTGCAAATACGATTATTATGGACAGCATCAGCAATCTCTCTGCACAGAGTGAGCAGGTTGCTGCATCAACAGAGACCGTGCTTTCTGTAAGTGATTCTTCCATGGAGGCGCTTGCGGATATGAACGAAGTGCTTCACGAAATCAGCGAGATTTCCAAGCAGATGGAAATTGTTGCAAAACAGTAAAGAAACAGAAATAAATAGATAGAAATATAGAACAAGGAAGAGTATGTAAAATGGAAAGAATTAAGAGCTTTGAAATCAATCACAATATTCTCGAGCCCGGATTTTATATATCCAGAGAGGATGGAGATGTCATTACCTATGATCTTCGGACCAGAAAACCAAACGCAGGCGATTATATGAGTAATCTTACCATGCATTCGGTGGAGCACATGTTTGCAACCTTTGCGCGGAACTCCGAAGTGGCTTCGGATGTGGTCTATTTCGGACCCATGGGATGTCAGACAGGCTTCTATTTTCTGGTAAAGAATCAGAAACCGGCAGATGTGTTCGAGCTTACGAAAAAAATTTTAGCAGACATCATCGCCTATGATGGAGAAATGTATGGAGCTTCTGCCATTGAGTGTGGAAATTATAAGAATCTGGACCTTGCAGCAGCAAAGGAAGAGTGCAAAGGGTATCTAAAGGTGCTTGAGGCCCAAACAAATCTTGAATTTACTTATCCAAAGGAGTAGTCTAATGAAAATTGGAATTATTGGTGCAATGCAGATGGAAGTAGATGAGCTGAAGGAGGCTTTATCGAATACAACAAATGTAGAATACAGCGGTGTTACATTTGTATGCGGAAAAATGAACGAGGTAGAAGTTGTTGCGGCAGTGTGCGGCGTAGGAAAAGTCTTTGCAGCAATCTGCGCAGAGGCAATGATTTTAAAATTTGGTGTGGATATGGTGATCAACATCGGTGTAGCAGGTTCCTTGACAAAGGATCTTGGCGTGCTGGATGTTGCCCTTGCCGACCAGGTGGTACAGCATGATATGGATACCTCCCCGATTGGAGATCCGGTGGGATTACTTTCCGGAATCAATGAAATTTTCCTCAAAACAGATGCGAAAATGAGGGCGCTGATGCAGGAATGCTTAGAGGACAAGAAGATCAAGTATCTGGTGGGTACTGTTGCTACCGGAGATCAGTTTATTGCAACAGATGAAAAAAGAGTGTGGATTCGTAATCATTTTGGAGCAATCGCCGCTGAGATGGAAGGCGGAAGCATCGGTCATGTCTGCTATATCAACAAAGTGCCGTTTTTAATTCTTCGCTCTATCTCTGACAGCGATGGCGGAGCAATGGATTATCAGACTTTTGCGGAAAAGGCTGCAATTCAATCCATTGAGGTAGTGGTCGAATTTATTCAAAAAGCAGCAAAGCTTAGCTTGTAGAATGATTTTTTAGAAAATCCCATTTCGGAAAAGTGTTCCCGAATCAATTTGCATATTTGAATCAGAACCCACTCTCGTTTGTAAAAAGCGTAGCG
>JBJENM010000047.1:0-3909 GCA_051880175.1 Agathobacter sp.
TCGGGAACACAATTCCGAAATGTGATAAAAATAAAAAAAGTACTTGAAGGTGACCATAGGTCACCTTTTATACTATGGGTAATGAAACTATAAACGTATGTTTTATTGTGCAGCCACGCTTTTTGCTGCAAGAAGGAGATGACATGAAAGGTATTATTTTAGCCGGGGGATCAGGCACACGCCTTTATCCGCTTACAATGGTAACATCGAAGCAATTGCTTCCGATCTACGACAAGCCGATGATTTATTATCCGATGTCCGTACTTATGAATGCAGGTATCCGTGACATTCTGATTATTTCAACACCGCAGGATACGCCAAGATTCAAAGAACTCCTTGGAGATGGTCATCAGTTTGGCGTAAATTTATCCTATGCAGTACAGCCAAGCCCGGACGGACTCGCCCAGGCGTTTATTATCGGGGAAGAGTTCATCGGAAATGATACTGTAGCAATGGTTCTTGGGGATAACATTTTTGCAGGACATGGTTTTAAGAAGCGTCTGAAGGCTGCAGTGGCAAATGCTGCGGAGGGAAGAGGCGCCACCGTATTCGGATATTATGTGGACGATCCGGAACGTTTTGGTATTGTTGAGTTTGACCATACCGGAAAGGCTATTTCCATCGAGGAAAAGCCGGCAAAGCCAAAGAGCAATTACTGTGTAACAGGTCTTTATTTCTATGACAACCGGGTCGTAGAGTATGCAAAGAACCTAAAGCCGTCTGCCCGGGGTGAGCTTGAGATTACGGACTTAAACCGCATTTATCTTGAAGAAGGAAATCTGAATGTGGAGCTTTTGGGACAGGGATTTACCTGGCTGGATACGGGAACCCATGAGAGTCTTGTGGATGCCACCAACTTTGTGAAAACCGTTGAGACACATCAGCATCGTAAGATTGCCTGTCTTGAGGAAATCGCATACTTAAATGGCTGGATCACAAAGGAAGATGTGCTGGCTGTGTATGAGGTGCTGAAGAAAAACCAGTACGGACAGTATTTAAAGGATGTCCTGGATGGTAAGTATCAGGAAAACCTATATTAGAATAATAGATCAAAGAGGAGAATAAAATTATGACAATTATCGTTACCGGTGGAGCCGGTTTTATCGGAAGCAATTTTGTATTTCACATGTTAGATAAGTATCCGGATTATCGTATTGTTTGTCTGGATAAGCTTACCTATGCGGGAAATCTTTCCACACTTGCACCTGTTATGGACAATCCGAATTTCCGTTTTGTGAAGCTTGATATCTGTGACAGAGAGGGTGTATATAAATTATTCGAAGAGGAGCATCCGGACATTGTTGTAAACTTTGCAGCAGAATCCCATGTGGACCGCTCTATTGAGAACCCGGAGATTTTCCTTCAGACCAATATTATCGGTACAGCAACCTTAATGGATGCCTGCCGTAAGTATGGTATTACCCGTTATCATCAGGTTTCTACCGACGAGGTGTACGGAGATCTTCCGCTTGACCGCCCGGATCTTTTCTTTACCGAGGAGACTCCGATTCATACTTCAAGCCCGTACAGTTCTTCAAAGGCAGGGGCAGATCTTCTTGTTCTGGCATACCATAGAACCTATGGTCTTCCTGTAACCATCAGCCGCTGTTCCAACAACTACGGACCATATCATTTTCCGGAGAAGCTGATTCCGCTTATGATTGCGAATGCACTGAACGACAAGCCGCTTCCGGTATACGGAGAGGGATTAAACGTACGTGACTGGTTATATGTGGAGGATCATTGCAAGGCCATTGATCTGATCATTCACAAGGGCCGGGTTGGAGAGGTTTACAATATCGGCGGACACAACGAGATGAGAAATATCGATATTGTTAAGATTATCTGTAAGGAGCTCGGCAAGCCGGAAAGCCTCATCACACATGTGGGAGACCGCAAGGGACATGATATGCGTTACGCAATCGACCCAACGAAGATTCACAATGAGCTTGGATGGCTTCCGGAGACAAAATTTGAGGATGGTATCAAGAAGACCATCCAGTGGTATCTGGATAACAAAGAATGGTGGGAGACCATCATTTCCGGTGAGTACCAGAACTACTATGAGAAGATGTATTCGAATAGATAACTATTATTCATAGCAAAAAAGTGAAAGTGCGAATATTCCTGCACCGTAGCTATGAATAATAGAAGATTGAATTAATTTAGAAAAGGGGATCTATTATGAAAGTTTTCGTTACAGGTGTTGCCGGACAGCTCGGACATGATGTGATGAATGAACTAAAGAAGCGTGGTTACGAAGGAATCGGAAGCGATATTGCTCCTGTGTACAGCGGCGTAGAAGATGGATCTGCTGTTACGAAAATGCCCTACGTTGCAATGGATATTACAGATTCAGCTTCTGTAGAAAAGGTTTTGACAGAAGTAAATCCGGACGTAATTGTTCATTGTGCAGGCTGGACAGCAGTGGATCTTGCGGAGGATGAAGACAAGCAGGAGAAGGTTCGCGCAATCAATGTGGATGGAACTGCAAATATTGCAAGGGTTGCTAAGGCAATTGATGCAAAGATGATGTATATCAGTACCGATTATGTATTTAACGGTCAGGGCGAAAAGCCATGGGAACCGGATTGCAAGGAGTATGCTCCGTTAAATGTCTATGGGCAGACAAAGCTGGATGGAGAACTGGTTGTTGCTGATACACTGGAAAAGTATTTTATTGTCCGTATCGCCTGGGTATTTGGAATCAATGGGAAGAATTTTGTTAAGACCATGTTAAACGTGGGAAAAACCCATGATAAGATTACCGTGGTGTGTGATCAGATCGGTACTCCAACCTATACCTTTGATTTATCCCGTCTTCTTGTTGATATGATTGAGACGGATAAGTATGGTTACTATCATGCTACAAATGAGGGTGGATACATCAGCTGGTATGATTTTACCGAAGAAATTTTCCGTCAGGCTGTTGCCATGGGACATAGTGAGTACTCGAAGGAACGTTTAAGTGTTGTTCCGGTTACAACAGCAGAATACGGAGTTTCAAAGGCTGCAAGACCATTTAACAGCAGACTTGAAAAACGAAAACTCGTAGAGGCGGGATTTACACCGCTTCCGACCTGGCAGGATGCGCTTAAGAGATATCTTAAGGAAATTGAATTTTAGAGAGTGTATTTAGTTTCAAATTTAAGGAGTTTTATCATTATGGGACAGATTAAAGTTGAAAAAAATGCAGGTGGAATCGAAGGTCTTTGTGTCATTGAGCCTGCAGTACATGGCGATGCAAGAGGTTATTTTATGGAGACCTACAATCAGAACGATATGCACGAGGAAGGTCTGGATATGGTATTCGTTCAGGACAATCAGTCCAGCTCAGTAAAGGGTGTGCTCCGGGGACTTCATTTTCAGAAACAGTTTCCACAGGGAAAACTGGTCCGTGTAGTGAAGGGTTCTGTATTTGATGTGGCGGTTGATTTGCGCAAGGATTCCAAGACCTATGGAAAGTGGTTTGGAGTAGAGCTTACGGAGGAAAATAAGAAGCAGTTTTACATTCCGGAGGGTTTTGCCCATGGATTTTTAGTATTGTCCGAGCTGGCGGAGTTCTGTTATAAGTGTACCGATTTTTACCATCCGGGAGATGAGGGCGGACTCGCCTGGAACGATCCTGAAATCGGAATAAAATGGCCACAGCTTACCGGTGAGTATCAGGGAACTGCCTCTGCAGCAGGCTATGCGTTAGAGGACGGAACTGCCCTTAACCTAAGTGACAAGGACCAGCTCTGGGTAGGACTTAAGGACACATTTGCATTTTAATTAATCCTATTTCGGAAAAGTGTTCCTGAATGAATTTGCATATTTGAATCAGAATTGTGGAATTTGGCAAGATTTGAGGTTCTAGAACTGTCGTATACCTAAAATCCTTGAAAAACAGCTTCAAATTGCGGATTT